>JABMRB010000117.1 GCA_013202865.1 Candidatus Nealsoniibacteriota bacterium
ACAGGCCTTGAGCCTTGAGCCTTGAGCCTTGAGCTTTGAGGAAGGAAAGAAGGAAAGAAGGAAAGAAACCTCGGCTATCTGTCCAAAGACCAACATACAGACCTCTACACCGAAGTCGTAGAAATAGCTCATAGCTCATAGCTCATAGCTCATAGCTCATAGCTCATAGCTCATAGCTCACACCCATACGAGTACTAGACCAACGGAAGACGCAATGAACTATCGTGCTTGGATCGTGTTGTGTGTCGCGACGGGGATTGTCGCGACGGCCTACTTTGCCGGAGCGCAGGCTGCGGAAAAGAAAGGCGGGCTGCCCCCGCTGGTGGTCGACAAAGACGCGCCGTTGTTGTTGGACGAGCCTGCCGAGAAACCGGCTGCCGCTGTTAGTAAGGGGAGTGGGCCGGTCGCCGTCAACACGGCCTGCTTCTGCTGCCACACAAACTACGAGGAGGAATCGTTTGCCTCGGCGCACGCAGCCGAGGACGTCGGTTGTATCGAGTGCCACGGCAAGTCACACGCCCACCGCGACGACGAAGACAACGTAACGCCGCCGGACCTGATGTATCCGCCGGAGAAGATCGCGGCGAACTGCGCCAAGTGTCACGAAGAGCACAACGCTCCGGCCCGCGAGGTGATTGTCCGCTGGCAACAGCGGTGCCCCGATCAGACCGACCCCAAGCAACTCGTCTGCACCGACTGCCACGGCGAACATCGCCTGGAGATTCGCACGGTCCGCTGGGACAAGCGCACCAGGAAGTTGTTGATGCGGAAGCAGGAAGAGACGAACGACACGGCAACGAAGGACTGATTTCGCATGACACACGGCTGTTTGGTCGACACGACGCGATGCATCGGTTGCCGCACTTGCCAGGTCTCGTGCAAGCGGGCGCACGGCCTGAAGGCCGAGGAGACCAAGTTCCTTGCCGGCGATGGATACCAGAACCCGTTGCGTTTCTCGCCCCACACGCGAACGTACGTGAGCTTCCACGAAGTGAAAGACGACCGCGGACGCCTGAAGTGGGTTTTCGTCAAACGCCAGTGCCTGCACTGCACCGAGATGCCATGTGCCAACTCGTGTGCGCCGGAGATCTTCCGGCGGACCGCGACCGGTGAGATCGTCTGCAACTCGAAGGAGTGTATCGGGTGTGCCGCCTGCATCGACGAATGCCCGTTCGAGGTGCCGGCCATCGAGTATTGGGACGTCGCCACGCCCCATCTGCGAAAATGCACCTTCTGCTACGACCGGCAGCAGGCACCCGTCGCGCAGGTGAACGTCAACGGCAAGCCGCTCTCGGGCGAGGCGTTGCGGCGGCACCAGCAGCGCCTGCGCACACCCGCCTGTGCCGCAGCCTGTCCGACCGGTGCCTTGAAATTCGGTGATCGCGACAAGCTCTTGGCTGAGGCCCGCCGTCGCATCGCGGCCCGGCCGAACGAGTACGTCGACCACATCTATGGCGAGAAAGAGCTAGGCGGCACCGGTTGGCTCTACCTGGCGGCCGTGCCGTTTGAGCGACTCGGATTCCCCACCCATTTCGCGCCACCGCCGCCGGCCAGCGGGGCGGATCCCAAGGGCATGGGCTCCATCGATCGGCACCAGCGCGACCGCGGCGGCTCACTCTTCAGGACGGTCGCTGCCGCGCTGACGGGCATCTGTTGGTTTTTCAAGCGACGAGACGACGTACGCAGTTCACAGAAAGAGGAATAATGGTAATGCACAAGCGCGTTTGTACCCTGGCGTTTCTCCTGGCGGCCCTTTCCGCCGTAACACTGCTGTGTATCTCCGGTATGGGTGCCGGCAGCGAGGATACCGGTGCCGGCAGCGAGGATACCGGTGCCGGCAGCGAGGATACCGGTGCCGGCAGCGAGGATACCGGTGCCGGCAGCGAGGATACCGGTGCCGAAGATCAAAGCAAACCGCCCAAGAAGAAAGTCAAGCTCTACGATTCTGACTACATAGACAACAACGATTCCTGCTTGGTCTGCCACCTGGACTTCAAGAAAGAGATAATTTCGGCGACACACCTCAAGCACGACATCACTTGTGCGGCCTGCCACGGCGACTCGGAGGCCCATCGCGGCGACGAGTGGAACGTAGTCCGCCCGGACGTACTCTGGGGCCGGGCTGAAATCAGAGGCTTCTGCATGCAGTGCCATCCGAAACACGAGAAGAGCAAGGCCTACGACGCGTTCGTCGCCGAGTGGATGGACGAGCGCCGCGTGACCGGGCGCTACGTTTCCAAGGACTTGGTCTGTACGGACTGTCACGGAAAACACGCGATCATTATCGGCGAGAATGAGTTTAAGTAGATTCTTTCCCTCAACCAGCGGCCGGCACCGGCCGGCAAGGAGAAGACGATGACCAAACCGGAAGTTACCCGACGCGAGTTTGTGCAAAGCAGTGCGGCAGCCGTTGGCGCGGCGGCCGTGGGTACGGCAGCGACCGGCCAGGCAACACCGGCCACCGAACCGCCCGACCCTAAGAAGACCCGCAGCTATAACGAGAACATGGAGTACCGCCGGTTGGGCCGAACCAACCTGATGATCTCGGCGGTCTCCATCGGCGGACACTGGAAGAAAATCGCCACGCGCGGGCCGGAGGACTTCAAGAAAAACCGCCGCGAGGTGCTGGCCGCCTGTATGGACCACGGCATCAACTACATCGACGCCTGCTGGAACAACGAGGTGATGACGTACGCCGAGGCCGTCAGGGACCGTCGCGAAGACATCTTCTTCGGCTACTCTTTCGGCGCCCACGAGAGCCGGTTCCCCAAGTGGGGCTCCACGCTCGATAAGATGAAGGAGAGCTTCGACAGCGGGATGAAGGCCGCCGGGCTGGAATACGTCGACCTCTGGCGAATCACGATGCACGAAAACACCAGCAAACGGAATACGCCTGAGGAGATCGAAATCGCCATGGAGGTGCTGGCCTGGGCCAAGAAGAGCGGGCGGGCACGCTTCACCGGCGTTTCCAGCCACGATCGGCCGTGGATCGCTGAGGCCGTGACCAAGTATCCGCAACTCGAAGTGATCGTCACGCCCTACACGGCCGGCAGCAAGGAGAAGCCGGAAGGCAGTATGTTCGAGTCGCTGAGGAAGAACGACGTCGGCATGATCGGCATCAAGCCGTTCGCCAGCGGGTCGGTCTTCAAGTCGCGAGGCCAGCCCGACTCGGCCACGAAGGAAGAGGACGACGAACGAGCCCGGCTCGTGCTCCGCTACGTGCTCTCCTGCGACGTGCTCACCGCCTCGATCCCCGGGCTGGTCACGATCGACCAGGTCAAGAATGCCGCCAAGGCGGTCCAGGATCGCCGTAAACTCGACGTAGCCGAAAAGGCAAAGCTCGAGCAGATCTCCGAGGAGATGTGGGCCAACCTGCCTAAGAGCTATGAGTGGCTACGCGACTGGGAGTGGGTTTAGCGTCCCAGCAGCGGCGGCAGCGGTGCGGAGCCGATCGCCGGTGGGCGATAGGACCCGCTGGGAAGCGGTGCTGCGGCCGGGTTGCCGGATGACCCGGTGGAAGTCGGCGGCAGCCGTTGCGGGTAGGATGGTGCCGACGGCCGCGACGGTCTCCGGTTGATCTGTTCCTGCTCGGACGGCGCCGGCGGAAGTTGACGCACGCCGAGGCCCGGCCGTTGGGGCGCCGGCGGCAACGGCGTAGACTGCCACGGTGGCACTGCCGTCGAACGCGACGGTGGCATGGTAAGCTGTCGTGTTGGTGGCATTGCCGTCGAACGCGATGGTGGCATCGTAACCTGTTGCGACGGCGGGACGGGCGGACGCAATGGACTGCCTTGACGCATCGGGGGTTGTGTCCGTGTGGCCACGCTTTGCAGTCGAGCAAGTGCCTGGCTCGGTTCAACCATCGCAGGGTTCTTCCGGGCGGCTACGGCGTAGTGTAGGGTAGCCGCGTGAATCTGTCCCTTCTTCTCCAGCAAGAACCCGAGGTTGTAGTACGCGACTGCCTCGCCATGCACCACCTGAAGATGCATGAAGGCTTCCTTATACAGCCCCCTCTCGACGAGCAGTGTGGCGATGTTGTTTCGATACTTGACGACCTTCGGCTGCAGACGGATGGCCTGCGTCAACGAGCTGGCCGCCTCGTCGAGCATGCGATGCCTGGCCTGGAACAGCCCGAGGTTGTTGAATGCAGCCGCCTCTTTCGGGTGGGCTCTGGCAGCCTGCTGATAGAGCGCATGAGCACCCTTCACGTCGCCCGTGCGGTCCTTCAGCCGCGCGTAACCCAGCAGCGCACCCATGTAATCCGGCCGAGTCTCCAGTGCCTTGCGATAGTTCTGGGCCGCCTCGGCAGGCCTGTCCGCCCGCTGGTGCAACTGCGCCACGCGCACGTACAGTTCGGGACCCGGTTTGCCCTTGCTCTGCAAGGAGACCGCGTCGGGGGCGGCAGTGACGGTCGGTTTCGGCGTGATTGCGCCGGTCAGCTTGTCGAAACCCTTCATCAACGATGACGCCATCGACTGCGTCACCGAGGGTTCGCTCGCGGCCTGGCCAGGCATCCGTGACCCCGGCGCTGGGGAGAATCCCTGTTGTGCACTGCACCACAGCGGACAGACTGCCCAAAAACCGACGCAGCAGATCGGCCAGAGCTTCCGTCGGTTCTGCCAGATCTTTCCCACAAGACACCTCCCATTTACAAGCCAACTCGACACTGTCGGGCGGTTCGGCACCGTGAATCCAGCAACTGTCGCGCACGTGGTGCCCAACGGCCTCGACCCAGCCACGTCCTATTGATCGACCTTTGGTCCCACAATCCTGTAACCGATTTGTCAGGTCAGGTGGACTTTGACAATCATAACGACTCCTGCGCTGTCAGCGTTCGCACTTCGGGTAGCTAATGAGCGGCTCAAGGCCCCTTCTCCGGAGAAACCGGGCTACGCCCTCGCGCATTGGCCATGCGAGCCTCGATAGGGGTGCGCGCAGGAAAAATGGCGCCCCTGGGAGGCATACGGAGACTGCGCAGAATCCTGGTCCGTCCACGCTCAGCAAGGGGGTGTCTCGTCGCCGCTACTAACCACCTTGCCCAAATGTTGATCCCCCGCTCGGCAGCCTTGGGGCAGGAATCGAGGAGTCATACTTCTGCATGATGGAATTGACGTCTGAGGCGGGCTGGCCGAGATCCCGCGGGATGTTCGTCACCATAACCGGCGGCAACGGGCCTTGCGGGACGAGTTGCAGGGCAAGCTGCTGCACCTGATCGACCCGGGAGGCCGTCTCCTGGGCGTCTCTGCCGACGTGGACGAAAATCGTCCGACGGCTTTGTGGCGGCTCCGACAGGATCCACCGGATCTTGGTGTAGCCGGCCTCGTTCAGCTTGCCCGTCTCGGGATCGAAATGGTGCTCGCTGAGCATATTCTGCCGTCGCCAGCCGTTGGAGATCATGACCGAGATCGGGGCACGAACCGCCTCGCGATCGGGGACCTCAAACGGTTTGTGCCAGCAGTTGCGTCGTTTAGTATCCCGGGCGACCCCGCTCCAGAATCGAAGGAACCAGTCCTCGGCCTGGACGGGCGTGGCGGGTACGAGGTAAACGAGGGTAAGTATCGCGAAACAGGTAAACCGGGTAAACACTGCGGTCCCCCTTTCTTGGCTGCACCCCACTTGTGGGGTAATGATGCTGTCGGCGCATACCGACACCGAAACACTCCAAAGTCATTATCGGCAGCCAGAGGCCCTGCCCCCAACGATTTGTCGGTGCCATTTTCCGTGACGCAAGAGTGATGCCCGGGCTAGTCGGGTACATGGACACCTTACGTGTGTCAGATTCGGCCCGCTACAGCGGCATCAGCTTCACGCCGCCCACTGGCGATTTGACGAGCGACGCAAATACACAGTTGCTCTACAACTTTAACGACCCACCCGGTAGCACGACAGTCCTTGACGAAAGCCCGTTCGGAAGAACAGGAACACTGGGGGTTGGATTCGGTGGAGCAACATCACCCACGCTTGTCCCCGAACCCTTCACCCTCATCCTCTTGACCATCGGTGCGGTAGGTCTGCTGGCGTACGGCTGGCGGCGGAGGAAGTGATTTCCGGCGGCGGGCGTGGTCTCCATGGACCCGTAGGACGGATTTTCAATCCGTCTGAGGGAACGGATTGAAAATCCGTCCTACAGTCTTCTTCCTTGCCGCTTGCGGCTTAGCAGTGTCACGCGAGAAACTGCGAAGCCGCAAGCGGCAACCGCTCGCGTAACCACCTTGCACCGAAACCGGCTTTCCGCTACAAACCGCGGCACTCCTATCAACACCCCTTCCCTTGGGCTGATTGCCCGACCGCGAGTTCTCGCAAAATGTTCAGGTTTCCCAGCTTCCGCCGCCAGCCGGCCGGCCGTGCTAGCATTGCCGGCGCCGTAGGCCCGGGCTGGTGCTGCGCGATGGTTGTGGTGCTGGCGGCCGGGTGCAACTCCTTTCAACCGGCCGAGATGCGGCCGCAGCAGCCGGTGTTGCCGTGCGCCCAAATCAATCCCGATCTGGTCGATCCGTTTCGCCCGTCGAACGATCGGCCGTGGGAGCGAGACCAGGCCGTGCTGGCCCGGGCCGAGCTGGACGGCGATCGGGTGACGGTCCGCAACGTCCGCAACTGCAACTATTTCGCGGCCGACAACTACATCGTGCGACACTACGATAAGACGTACGATCTGCGAGAGCTGGACTCGGTCGATTTCATCATGGTGCCGTTTCGCGAGGCGCCGATGCTGGGGCACACGATGCTCAGTTTCGGGTTTGGCGATCGGGATTACCTCTGTGTGTCGGTCGAAATCCGCAAGGAGCAGGGTGAGCAGTTCGGGGCCCTGCAAGGGTTCTTCAACCAGTACGAGATCATGTACGTCGTCGGCGACGAACGCGACCTGGTCAAGCTGCGGACCAACTACCGCGAAGACGAGGTCTACGTCTATCGCGCCCGGACGTCGCCCGAGCGGATCCGCGAACTGTTCGTCGACGTGATGCACCGGGTGAACAAACTGGCCCGCGAGCCGGAGTTCTACAACACGCTGACGAACAACTGCACGACCAACATCCGCAATCACATCAACCGGCTGGCGCCCGACCGCGTGCCGTACGACTACCGCGTAATGCTGCCGGGCTACTCCGATCGGCTGGCCTACGACTTGGGGCTGCTGGACACCGAGACGTCGTTTGCGCAGACGAAGCAGCGGTCGAAGGTCAATTACTTAGCCTACCTGCATCGCGACAGCCCGGATTTCTCGGCAAGGATTCGGCAAGCCCGGCGTTGAGTGGGGAGCATCCAAGGCCGCCAAGTCTTTAGCGCTTGCAGCGCGACGCGTCCGAACAACGGCCCGGCAGCGATCGCCAATCGGCTGACGGTGTACATGGTCGGTCGCCACTTCTGATGGGCCGGGCTGGGTACCACGTAGTCGACCGCCCGGCGCGACGGATCGCCGAAGAACCGCTCCAGCGCATAGTACCGCAGAAGTTGGCCCGGGCTGCATTGGGCGTACTGTGGATCGTAGCCCACCTTGATCGAATGATAGACCCCTTTGCCGCCCAGTCCATAGGCGAACGCGGTCGGCCGGCCGTCACAATACAGAAACGCCAGTTCGAGTTGCCCCCACCGGGCAAGCTGCCTGGCCTGTCGCAGATAGAAATCCCATGCACCGGGCGTGGCGAGCACGGAGGAGCCGGCCCGGCCCTTCCAACCGAGGTTCTCCACCTCGAAGCCGCGCCGCAGCACGGTCTCGACGTCCGCCGGGGCGATGTTGGTAAGCAAGTTGAACCGCACGTCGCCGGTGGCCGCCAGCCGCCGAGCCGCCCGGGCCATCCCCTGCCGGTGCTTGCTCGACCAGCGTTGCCGGTAGGCCGACCAGTCGTGGTCGATCTCGATGCGGCCAAGCTGCATTTGCGCCTCCGTGCCGATCGGGACGTCGGCCCGGGCAAGTGCCGCCAGCAGGGCCTGCCAGCGGGCGGTTTCCAAGGCCGCTTCGTCGAGCCAAAGAAGTTGCCGACGCATCTCGCCCATGGCCTCGACGAGCCGGTCCATGGCCGCCGCTACGTCGGTCTGCGGATCGAGCAGCAATTCTCCGTGGACCGACCACTCGTTGGCCGGCAGCACAGCGGCGTCGACGACCCGGCCCAGACGGCGCCGCAACAGCGGCAAGGCGGCCACCAACCGGCCACCGGATTGCACGGTCAGGGCGTGAAACTCGGCGCGAGGTGCAAAATGTTCCATCCACTGGGCGATCAACTCGGCGCGCAACGTAGGCATCGTCGCGTCGCTGCGCAGCCAAAGGTCGTCCCAGCCCGTGGCCGCAGACCGCAACTGCTCGATCGACGTCATGTGGTTGATGTTAGGTTCGCTCACTGTTTCTACCTTCCCAAATCCCAAATCCTAAATCCCAAATCCTAAATCGCACCACGCGCCGACCTCGCCGACCGAAAGTGTCTGAACTTCTCCAAATACCCCCCCAACCCTTCCGCGAGTTGCCGCTTCTCGTCGGCCGATAGCAGGCGGTCGGAGTTGACGGCCTCCAACACGATGCCCAACAGCAGCAGCGACGCAACCGCCGGTCCCAGGCAAGCGGCCAATGGGGCGGCCAGCACGACCCATGCCCCGCGATCCAGGTGGAAACCCAACAGCCGGGTGAAGTAGATCAACAGCACCAGCGCGACCAGATTGGCTATAGTCGTTGCCAGCACGGCGCCGAGCAACCCCATCCGCGGCAGCAGCACGAGGTTCAGGCCGACGTTGACGGTCAGGCCGATCAACAACGCGATGCTTGCCAGATAAGCCTTCTCCGAACACCAGAGGTACGTCTGCACGATCATGGCAATGCCGAACCAGGTGCAGTAGGTCAACGTCCACGGCAGCACGGCCAGACCGCCGGCAAACTTCCCCTGAAACGCCACGTCGAACAACAACGGGGCGACAATCGTCACGGCCACGCCCGCCGCCGTCAGGGCGAACGCCAGCAGCTTGATGAAGAGGTTCAGCCGGGCCGCGACCCGATCCCGCCGCCCGGCCTCCCAGTCGTGGCTCAAGTGCGGTGTGATCATCGCCGATAGCATGCCCGCGATCGACACCAGCAGCAGCGGCACGATCCGCGAGCTATGATAATCGCCCACCAGGGCCAGTCCGGCTCCGGTCGGCCCGGACGAGTAGTGGACGATCATGTAGCGGTCGGCGATCTCGAACAGGTTCGTCAGCAGGTTCACCGTCAGGATCCATCCGGCGAACGGGACCACCTTCGACCAGAGTGTCCGCCGGGCGAACGGTTCGGGGCCCTCGGGCAGCTTCCCCCAGCTACGCCACAGCCAGCAGCACGCGATCGTCGACGTAATCAGGCAGGCACCCCCGTAGGCCACCACGACGCTGCCGGCCTGACATCGCCACAACAACAACAGCCCGACGCCCAACGCGGCAAACAGCAAGCCGTTGGCCAGTTGTACGCCGGCCACAAACCGGACGTTCCGCAGCGCGGTAAACAGCTCCGTGAAGAAATTACTGGCCACGACCGCCAGCAGGCTGACGGCTAGCAATACGACCATGTCCGCGCGGTCGGGTGTGCCGAAAATCAATTGCGAGAACCACGATTGGGCGCAGTAGACGGTCGCCGCGCCGGTCAGCGCCATCGCGGCGCACATCAGCAGGGCCCGCCGGAGGAACGCCCTCAGTTGGCCACGCTGGCGATAGCGTTCCACGTAGCGGCCGAACGTGCCGGGCAAGGCCAGCACGGCCACCGGCCCGGCCAGCACGAGGAAGCCGAACGCCATGTCCCATTGGCCCAATTCTTCGGCCGGAAGCCAACGGCAGAAGAGGATCGCGCGGCCGAACCCCACCGCTCGTTGCACGACCATCAACGCCATCAGGATCATCACGCTGTCGCTCAGCGTGTCGGTGCGCAGCGCGCCCAGGCTGGGCAGCGGAGCGTTGTTGTCGGGCACCGGCGAAGGGCCGGCTGGTTGGATCGGGTGGCTAGTCACGGCGGTGGATTCCAGATCGACGCGGTTGGTGCGGCGGGCGCATTATTCCCTTTAGCAACTCTCCGTCACACCCGCGGCAGATGCAAGTCGATCTCCCCCGGTCAAGCCGGCAAAAACGATACGAAGCGGAGAATCCCACTAGGAGTTCGCAACAGCCGAAGCGAGGGGTGGCTGGGGCACCGCTGCGGCGAAGGCTGAGGGCATGGAAGCACTTCGCGATTGGATTTGTGGACAGTGGCAGAAGGGTCGGCCCGTAGCCGGCCAAGGATTCCTGTGCCCATTGAGAAAATGACCAAGGAGCTAGACCGTGACGTATGGAACCGCCGCGGTCTGGCGGGGACGCCGTTTGGTTTAGCGGCGTGTGGTCGTGCGGAGTTGTTTGAACTTCTCCTTCGCATGGCCCCGGTCGTCGAGTTGGTTGGACTTCCCAATTTCGGCGATCGTCCCTGTTTTTGATACTGGAAGTTGGAGGGCGTCGTTCGTGGTTGCGCGACGGAGTGCTCCTGGTCGCACAGCCGGTTGAGCACCCGGCCATCGTGGAGGGTTTCTTTTCCCCTTCGCGGTGGCCGCCTCCTTTTTTACAAGCGTCTCCGCCGCCAGCCATACGCCAGCAGACCAATAGCACCCATGGTCAACAGGATGAAGGTGGAGGGTTCGGGGATGACATGCGTACTCCAAATTCCAGCTTGAGCCGGATCAGATGGCTTGATTGTCACTTGGCCAGACATGGTGGGGTCTCTGAATCGCACATCGACACGGGAGCCGCCATAGCGTTCACCGTGAGTAACCGCAAACATGTAGATGCCTGGGTCCAAGAAGACAGATTTCGTGTTTTTGTCTTCCCACCTGAGTTGTTCGCCTCGATCGGAACCAAGGCCGGGCGTGGAGGATTCAAAGACACCGTCCTGGTTCAGATCGAGCCAGATGCCGCAGCGGTCGTCGTCCTCGGCGTCGCGAAACTCGTGGATGCCGGCCGTCGCGGCACTAACATTGTAGTACCCGAAGAACAGGTTTGTGAAATAGTCGTTTTGCCCGATGGCCCCCGTGTCGATGAAGTCTCGGTCCTCGTCGAAGTCGAGTCCTCGGCCACCGGGACCATCGGTGAGCAACGCCGTGCCGTAGGGGGTCATGGCCATCAGGCCGCCGTTGTTATTCAGGTCCATGTTCGAGCCCGGCTCCACGTGGTATCCGGTATGCCGAAGCGCGTTGTCAATCCTACTGGCGCGCACCATCCCCGGCCCTGTTCCAACCAACACCACAACCACCGCCAAACAGCTTGTCAACCGCAACATAGTATCATCCTCCAACGAAGGTTAAGACGGACAAGCCGCCTGAAATAACCAAGGGAAATCAACTCCACCCAGGAGTCGACACACAGCATCCCCAAAGAATTACCGCCACAGGTTGACGGTCGGTTCGGGATGCTGAAAAGACGCTGCCGCCGACGTTCGGAAAACTACTACCTCTAAGACGAAAACATTCAGTAACTGTGTCTATCGTACAGGAAATCCTGGAAGTTGCAAGCCCCCGAAGGCCCCAAATGCGACGGATTTCCAGAAACCCCCCCGGTCTAGCGAGAAAACGGGCCGTTGGTTTGGCCCGGCAGAGGGGGCTAGTCGGCGGGCCGTAAGGCCGCAGAGGCCGCAGGATAGCCGAAAGGAGTACCTATCGGCCCCTCGGAAGCCCCGGAAAGGCCGTTCTCGGCGATTCTAGGGCCTTCTAGGGCTGGGAGCGATAGTGGACGGGCGTGAGGTAGACGGACAGACGCAAAACGGGAGTAGGCTACTCCTGTAAGGTCGGGTAAACGGGGTTTTTCGAGATTTTTTCCGAAGCCCCCGAGAGCCGTTTCGCCCTAGAGAATAAGGGGTGTACGGCGATTTCCGGAGAATTCGATAGGTGTTTGCAATCCGTCTTCTTCCCGTACGACGGATTGAAAATCCGTCCTGCGAGTTGGTATCCCAAATCTTTTCAACCGGCCGCGTGACCTACCGACTCACCAGCCGCGGCGGTAGTAGCCCGGCGGCGGTTCGTTGTAGAACGAGCGGGGATGGGCCTGGTAGCGGTAGCGGCTGTGGGCCGCCATGATCCGCGCGACCGAGGCCGGGAACGATTGCACCTGCTGACTCGAGTAGCCGCCATAGTGCCCGGGGTACATGTAGGCTTGCGACGTCGGCGGGCGATACGGATAGTAGTTGGTTCCGTAGTTGCCGTAGCCCCCGTAGGCCTGGGGGCCGCCGCGCTGATTTGGCCCGTGCCAGGCCGAGGCCGTCTCAGCAGCAAGGCCCACGATGGCCAATACCGCCAGTGTCAAGAGGACGCGTCTCATTGTAAACTCCTTTCCGCATTGAGGGGAAACAACCAGTGGCGGCCGGCCGTGTCGGCGCAGACACCACCCTACAGCCCCTCAAAACGCAGTTTTCGTGCCGGACCACGGTGTGTAGCCGTAAGACGTTGATATAACAGAGGTTATCGCCACTCGAAATGATTCATAGCCACCAGAAGACGGCCTGGGTGTCATCGTTATGACTTCATTGCCCACTCACTTCGACTGCACGGGGCCTGCCGGCGGCGATCGTCTTCTGCCCACGTCCCGTTGGAGAACGTTCTTGATTCGGCGGCGATGGACCGATAGGATGAATTGACGGGGGAGTTGCACTCGACAGCGTGACGAAATCCCACGGTCTGGCGACCGTGGCTACCTTATATCAAGAAACGGGTCCATCTATGAAACGACTCTTCTTCTTTCTGCTGCTGGGGGCGTTGGTGACAGGCGGCGGATGTGAGCCCGGATGAAGCGGTTCGGCTCCGAGGCCCGTGCCGGGTCTCAAACAGCAGGCGGCCGATCAGGATCCGCCGCAAAAGTCGCCATCTTCTGCGCCGGGCGGCTCGGGAACTTACAGCCTCTAGCCGTTCGCGGCTTGCCGAATCGGGCGAAATGACCATAATGGTTCGCAAACTGCCGTTTCTCGGTTCGCTTGCAAAACACGGAGATTCACACCATGCCATTGGTCGTCGTCGGATCGGTCGCTCTGGACAACGTGGTCACACCCACCGAGCAGCGTAACGATCTGCTGGGGGGGTCGGCGGCCTATTTCTCGTACGCCGCCAGCTATTTCACGCCGGTGAAACTGGTCAGCGTCGTCGGCGACGACTGGCCCGACGAACACACGAAACTGTTTCAGTCGCGCAACGTCGACACGGCCGGCCTGCAGGTGGTGCCCGGGGCCAAGACGTTCCGCTGGACCGGCAAATACGCCGAGAATATGAACGAGCGGGAAACGCTCGACGTGCAGCTTAACGCGTTGGAGCAATGGGATCCGGTCCTGCCGGAAGCCTACCGGCGATGCAAGTTCCTCTTCCTGGCCAACGACCCGCCCGCGCTGCAGATGAACGTGATGGAGCAATGCCCCGGTGCCGCGCTGACGGTGGCCGATACGATGGACCTCTGGATCAACTCGCAGCGCAGCGAGTTGCTCGAACTGTTGAAGCGAATCGACGGGCTGATGATCAACGACAGCGAGGCGATCCTCTTGACCGGCGAGCCGAACATCGTACTCGCCGGCCATCTGGTACGCGAA
>JABMRB010001139.1 GCA_013202865.1 Candidatus Nealsoniibacteriota bacterium
GGAGGTTCCCATGGCACACAAAAAAGGGCAAGGTTCCAGCCGAAATGGGCGCGACAGCAACGCCCAGCGTCGCGGCGTAAAGCGTTTCGGCGGCGAGAAGGTCCAACCCGGCAGTATCTTGATCCGACAGGTCGGCAACAAGTTCCACCCCGGTAAGGGGGTAGGGCAAGGTAACGACTACACGCTCTACGCGCTGATCGACGGCTTCGTGAAGTTCGACCGCAAGGGACGGCGGATCAACGTGGTCGAGGCGGTCTAGGCCGATTCCGTTTCGGGGGGATTCCCCTCTTTAGTGGTGGGTTGCCCGAGATGAGTAAGGATTTCAATCCAGCAAATGTCCATTCTGTGGTGAAGGGTCAGCTTGACGACTCCCTCGCTGAGTTGGAAAGGCGGCTGGGCTCGGATGTCATAACGTATTGGGGGCCGATAGTTTATGGGTCAGACGACCGGCTCCGGCGAGCCATCGAAACAATTGGAGGTGACAGGCAACCGAAACTAACCGTGATTCTTGATACACCTGGAGGGGTTGTCGAAATCGTGGAGCGAATGGTCGAGTTCATCCGCTGTCACTATCGAGAGTTGGTTTTCATTGTTCCGGATCGTGCCATGTCCGCTGGAACCGTTTTCGTCATGGCCGGCGACGCGATCATGATGGACGATTTCTCTCGACTTGGGCCCATCGATCCACAAATCGAGAAGGACGGCAATCTCGTCCCAGCCCTTTCTTATCTTGCCGAGTACAGTCGGCTGATGCGGCAGGCAAACGAAGGGAAACTGTCAGAGGCCGAGTTTGCCCTTCTGACGCGGTTTGATGTTGCTGAGATGGATCAGTATGCGCAGGCTCGACACTTGACAGTAAACCTCCTCTGCAAATGGCTCACGTCATACAAGTTCAAGAATTGGGAAACAACAGAAAGTCGGGGCTTGCCGGTTGACGATACAATGCGGGAAAAGAGGGCCCACGAGCTTGCCGAGACTCTCAGCGACAACGAGAAATGGCATTCACACGCACGGGGAATATCGATGAAAACGTTGCGTGATGAACTCAACTTGAGAATCGACGATTTCGGGAAAGATCTTGAAGTCGGCAGATTGATTCGTGACTACTACGAGTTGTTGCGGGATTACCTTAGCCGTGAGAAGATCATGCTGTTTGTACACACGCGGAACTTCTTTTGAAAAAGGAGCGTTCGGAAATGAACAGCGACGAGCAACTGAAGAGCATCCTGACGAGAAACCCCAAGGTGCGAATGGAACGCGTCGACGCATTCTTGCGATACCTCGCAAGTCTAGAGGCCGCAGGTATCGACACGAAACCGAGGTACGGCCTTACTCACCCCTTTGCCCGCAAGGTGGAATCCGTAAAGGCAAATCCGACTCGGAACTTGAACAACACCATTTCCAACTAGAGCTTCTTTCTTGACTCGCCGTTACGGTCGCCCTTTTTCTTCGGCCGTCGAGCATCGTGTTTTGGCATCTCTCTGCTTCAATGAGCTTCCCTTCCATGTTTGTTGACGAAGTTGAAATTCGCGTCGAGGCCGGCCGAGGGGGTAATGGGTGTGTCAGCTTCCGGCGCGAGAAGTTCATTCCTCGCGGCGGACCCGACGGCGGTGACGGCGGGCACGGTGGCAGTGTGATCGTCGAGGCTCGCCACGGCGTCGACAGTCTCACCGCACTGGTCCATCGCAAGCACTGGAGGGCCACCTCCGGGCAGCCCGGACGCGGGGCCAAGTGCCATGGGGCCTCGGCCGACGATCTGACCATCCTCGTTCCGCCGGGTACCATCGTCAGCGACGCCGATCGGGGCCACGTGCTAAAGGACCTCGCCGCCGACGGCGAGCAAGTGATTGCAGCACGGGGCGGCTGGGGCGGCAAGGGCAACACGCGGTTCAAATCGTCCGTCAATCAGGCCCCGAGACAATCCACACGCGGCGGCGACGGCGAGGTTCGCAAGTTGCGGCTCGAGTTGAAGGTGATCGCCGACGTCGGCCTGATCGGCAAACCGAACGCCGGCAAAAGCACACTGCTGAGCCGGCTCTCCCGGGCGCGGCCCGAAATCGCCGCCTATCCGTTCACGACCAAGCACCCGAACCTCGGCCGCGTGCAGATCGACCGCGACCGCTCGTTCATCATGGCCGACGTGCCGGGCCTGATCGAAGGGGCCCATGCGGGCATCGGCCTGGGACACGAGTTCCTCCGCCACATCGAACGGGCAGGCATCCTCGTCCACCTCGTCGAGCCCGAGCCGGCCGACGGCACCGAGCCAACCGCCAACTATCGGGCAATTCACGAAGAGCTTCTGAAGTACGACGAGCAACTCGGGCAGCGGCCGGAGATCGTCGCCGTAACCAAGGCCGATCTGCCCAGCGGCCCTGACGTGCAAGCCAAGTTGGCCGCCGAACTGGGCCGCGACGTGCTGCTGATCTCGGCCGTAACCGGCCAGGGACTCAACAAGCTCGCCGGCGCCATCGCCCTGGCACTGGGCAACGAGCCGGAAGCATGGTAGGGACTGCATTGCCCACGATTGCCGTAGACATTGGCAACGCCCGAATCAAGCTCGGGCTGTTCGTTGCCGGTCCGTGCGACGATCTCCCGACACCTAAGGACACACTGACACTCGACGGCAATCGGCCGCAATGGGCCCGATTGGCGTCGTGGCTCGAGCAGCTTCAGCAACCGCAGGCGGCTTGGTGGATCGGCAGTGTGAACCGGCCGGTGACGACGCGGCTGCTGGACTGGATTCGCGACCGTCGGCCGGCCGACCCGGCCACGCTGCTGGCGGCCGGCGACCTGTCGCTGGCAGTCGAAGTACCCCGCCCGGATATGGTCGGCATCGACCGCCTGCTGGACGCCGTGGCCGTCAACCGGCTCCGCCGCCCCGGTCGTCCGGCCGTGGTGGCCGACGTGGGTACCGCGATTACCGTCGACGCCATCTCGGCCGACGGGGCGTTTCTCGGCGGTGCGATCCTGCCGGGCATCGGCATGTCAGCCCGGGCGTTTCACGAATTCACCGACCTGCTGCCGCTGATCGAGATGTCGGAACTAGCCACCCCGCCGCCCGCCTTGGGAACCGCAACCGAGCCGGCCATGCGATCGGGCCTCTACTGGGGTGCGGTCGGGGCGATCCGCCAATTGGTCGGCCAGTTGACCGCCGATCTCGGCAGCGACCCCGAGATCTTCCTAACCGGCGGCGCCGGCCCCGCCGTAGCCGAGCTACTCGCCGCCACCGCCCGGCACGTCCCCCATCTAACGCTAGCCGGAATCGCGTTGGCGGCCCAGGGCCAAGGGGGTCAGGCCGTGAACAATGAATAGCGGTTGCGTGATGCGTCGCACGACGGCACGGGGCCATTCTTCGACCGGTGGCCCCGGGGATCACGCCCGGCGACGACGCCAACCGAGCAAGCCCAGGGCAAGCAGCAGCATCGCGATCGTGCTCGGCTCGGGAACGGCCGACGCACCGGCTGGCGTATAGTCCGCGTTGCCGAAATTGGCTCGCAAGGCGGCCCAGTCGCTCAGCCAGACCTTATCGTCTTCCCAGGGGTCGAAGTTACCTTCAGTCCAGGTCTTGCCGGTGCCGGTGTTGCCGAA
>JABMRB010001140.1 GCA_013202865.1 Candidatus Nealsoniibacteriota bacterium
AACACGTATTGAAGTGGCAACGTCTGCTGCGGAAAAATCATCGCTGCCACCCACAACCACAGGCGTGACGCATGTGCCACTACTTGCTGACCGCGGGCTAAGCCGCAAGCGGCGTTATTCGAAAACTCCGTGTAGAAACCATCGGCCGTCGTTCAAGCGACGGAATAACCAATACCGGCGGCCGGTGGTGGTGGCGACGTGATAGTAATCTCGGGCGACTGGCGAACGGGCGCGGCGGCGACGCCACCAGCCGGTTTCGATCCGTTCCGGGCCCCAGCTCTGTGCGACCTGATGCTGCCGGCCGCGGAATTGAAATCGCGACGGCACGCCCTGGGGAACCACGAAAGTGGCGACCAGTGGGACCGGTCGGGGGAAGAGCCGCAACGGCCGGGGCGGCAACTCTTCCGGGGCCGGTTGCTTGCGACGACGACGACGCCCGTCCGCCAGCGGATCGCCACGCCATGCCAACTCGGGCTGAGCGTCGGCGATCAAACGCGGCCGGACGACTGCGTCCGAGCCCAATCGGCTGCTGAGCCGGTCGACCAGCGAGGCCAAGTGCCGCGGTTGCCCATGGCGTGAAACGTCTCCGTCGCAAAACAACTCCCGCTGCCGATGTTCCAACGTGGCCGTGGCCGAAGCCTCCACGCAGATCGCCGCGACCGGTGCCCGTAGCCGCAAACGTTCCAACTGCACGCAGACCAGCGGGAACAGGTGCTCCGCCGAGGCGGTCGGCTCGAACAGCCCGACGACGATCGGCAGCGTACCCTCCGGCCGGCACTGCAACCGGCACTCCAGCCGCAGGGCGCCGCGGCCGCTCTCGGCGAGTTGCTCGGCCACTTGTGCGATCAACTCGTTCAAGACCGCCTCGATGGTCTCCCGTCGGGTGGTCGGGTGCTCGAGCGACCATCGGGCAAGCCATTGCGGCGTCGGCGGGCAGGCCGGCACCGGCTCGGCCAATTGCCCGACGGCCTGATCCCAGCGCCGCAACAGTTCCGGCCCGAACCGCGAGGAAAGCTCTTCCCGCGGCAACGCTTCCAATTGATCGACTCGAAAAACACCCAACTGGTGCAGCAGATCGACGGTTTTGCCCGGCAGCCGCAAGGCTTCGATCGGCATCGGACGTAGCACGACTAGCGTTTGGCCGGGAGGGAGGATTGCGAAGCCGCAAGCGGCATAGTGTGCGACGGCCCAGGCGGCGCCGATCGTGTCGGCGATGGCGATGCGGACGGACAACTTGCGACGGGCAAAGGCGTGGACGATCTCCGCGGCCAACGCGTCTTCGCCGCCGAATAGATGGGCTAGACCGGTCACGTCCAGCAGCAGGCACTGCGGGGCGTCGCCCTGTTCGATGCCGACGATCGGACTGAACCGCCCGCACCACTGGGCCAGGGACCGCAACGTTGCGCGGGGGGAAGGAAGAGGAATTGCAAATTGCGAATTGTAAATTGTAAATTGCAAATTGGCTTTAGCGCTACGGTCTCCCGTTGGCTGTGGGCGATTGTCAATTGGCAAGTTCCCTTCAGCGCATGGGCGTTGGGTGGGCCAGTTGGGTAGCCAGATGCATAATACGCGTTTCATCGTCGATCTCCACTTCGGCGCTCCGGCCGCCGGTCGCACGACGGCAGCGGAGCAGATGGACCTTTGATCTCCGCCGATGGCTTTGCAGCGACCGGACCGGCAGCGGCTCGACGAGCAGTCGCACCTCGGCCCAGGATGGCTCGTGGCGGGCCGATTCGGGTCGGATCAACAATCCCAACGCACCGCTTTGCTCGGCGGCCAGTTGCCATCGCCGCAACGTCGGCCCGTCGACTTTCTCCGCCCAGGCCACCGCGGCGGCCACGCCCGGACACCGCAACGCCTGATCGAGCGCCCAGGCGGCATCGGCGGGACCGGTGGGGTGGACCACCACCAGCCGCTGAAGTTCGATCCCCAGCCGCACCGCGGCGGGTGGATAAAACTCGCGGCGGGCGTCGAGCACGACCAGCGTTCCGCCTTGGCGGCAGGCCTCCCGGGCAGCGGTTAGCGCCAAGGTCTCCGCGCCGCTGCTCTGCCCGGCGGCGAGCCATTCGACCAGCGTGCCGCGGCGGAATCCTCCGTTGCCCAGCAGCCGGTCGAGTGGTGAACATCCGCTCGCGACCGGCACATCTTCCGCGTTTTGCCGGGTCTGCTCGACCCGTACGATTTGCCGCCGCAGGGCCTCGATCCGGTTCGGGTTGTTTTGCCGAGGTGCCATGAGCGGTGGGCCTTTGTCGTGTAGTGTACAGACGTACGAATAGCCCGTCAATGGTATATCGGCCCGGGGGGCGGGTGATTGTTAGACTTTTTCGAGAGGGGGCACAGGGACGTACTTAGAGGGGTGGCCGCGACGGGACGTCGAATTCACGTGAAACGCCCACGGACGGCGTTCCGTGGGGTGACACCGTGGTTTGGCACCAAATACTACCCGACTAAGAAACCGGACGGCGGATGACCAAGCCAGCGACTAGCAGAATGACACCCAACACAGCAAATGGAATGGCAGCGAATATGGGAAGCATTGCGGTGGATATCCCGCGTGCCAAATCTTCCGGGCGCGGTGTAGAAGATGACTCAGCAATCACGCTAAAGCAGTAGATCATGCCGACGACAGTGACGGCCACACAAATCGCAGCGATAACAAAGCACGCAACGCCAGCCCACACGAGCCATCTTGTGCTTCGTGTCCGTCTTGACGCACCAGTGGTTTGGGTCGATTCGTATGGATTCTGATCCATCGTCGAGT
>JABMRB010000019.1 GCA_013202865.1 Candidatus Nealsoniibacteriota bacterium
GCTCAAAGCTCAAAGCTCAAAGCTCAAAGCCAACACCCAAGAATTGAATCGGGAAGTCACTCCTGTACGAGTTCTAAGCTACACCACCGAAAAAACGCCCTCCATGCCCGACTCCAAACGATTCCTGCACCCTGAGGCGATCAAGCGGATTGCGAGGATGGAGCTGCGCGCCCGGCACGTGGTCGAGGGTTTTCTTTCGGGTATGCATCGCAGTCCCTACTTCGGGCAGTCGATCGAGTTCCTCCAGCACCGCGAGTACACGTGGGGTGACGACCTGCGATACGTCGATTGGAAGGTCTGGGCCAAGCAGGACCGGTTCTACGTCAAGCAGTTCGAGGAAGAGACCAACCTTCGCTGCACGCTGCTGTGCGACGTTTCGGGCAGCATGCGATACGGCAACGGGCCGATGAATAAGTACGACTACGGCTGCACGATCGCGGCCAGCCTGGCCTACCTGTTGCTCCGACAGCAGGACGCGGTCGGCTGCGTCGCTTTCGACGAATCGGCACGGATGACCGTTCCCCAGCGGACCCGGCGGAACCACCTCGACGCCATCGTCCGGGCGATGAACGTCAGCGAGCCGAAAGACAAGACCGATCTATACAAGATCCTCCGCCACGTAACCGAAAGCTACCCGCGCCGAGGGATGATGGTGCTGGTCTCCGACCTGTTGGTCGACCGCCCCGGGCTGTTCAAGGGCCTGAAACTGCTGCGGAGCCGGGGCCACGACGTGATGATCTTCCACGTGATGGACGACGACGAGTTGGATTTCCCCTTCACCGGCCCGACCCGGTTCGAGGGGCTGGAGATCCCCGAGTTCCTCCGCTGCAATCCGCGGGCGCTGCGAGAGGGGTACATGACCGCCTTGCGGGCCTATTTGGAAGAGGTCCGCCGCGGCTGTGTCCGCCACGGCGTCGACTACGCATTGATCCGCACCAGCCAGTCGCTAGACGCGGCCCTGGCAGCGTTTCTTACCAGGAGAACAGGAAAGTAGGGTGCGTGAAACGCACCAATAAACCGGCAGACCAACCAACACGACATGGTGCGTTTCACGCACCCTACCCGACCACCAACGTAACCAACCGATGCTCGATTTTGCTTTCCCCAACTTGTTCTGGTTTGGTGCGATACCCGCGCTGGGGTTGATCGCGGTGCCCGTGTTGATCCACCTGATCAATATGCTGCGCCACCGACGGGTCGAGTGGGCGGCCATGGAATTCCTGCTGCTCAGCCAGAAGAAGCACCGCACGTGGATCATCCTCAAGCAACTCCTGTTGCTGTTGCTGCGGATGGCGGCGATCGCGGCCGTGGTCTTCATGCTGGCCCAACCGAGGCTACCCAGCGAGTTCGACTGGCTGCCCGGCAGCACGCCGATCCATCACATCGTGCTGTTGGACGACAGCTACTCGATGTCCGACAACTGGGCCGGCACGAGCGCCTTTGCCGAAGCGAAGGCCGTGGTTCGGCAGATCGGCAAGCAGGCGTCCGCCGCCAACGAGCAGCAGACGCTGAGCTTGTTGCGGTTCTCCCGGGTCGGCCGCGCGGAGGCTGCCGACATGTTCGAGGATACCGTCAATCGCGACGAGTTCATCAAGAAGCTCGACGGCACGGTCCGCGCGTTCGAGGTGTCGCAGGGTTCCGTCGGCCCCGACGTGGCGCTCAAGGCGATCGGCCAATTGATGGGTAGCGCCGACGACCAGCGCCGGATCGTCTACCTGGTCTCCGACTTCCGCAGCCGCGAGTGGAACAAACCGGTCGAACTGCGAAAGCAACTGGCCGAACTCAACGACGCCGACGCCGAGTTGCACCTGATCAACTGCGTCGAGCGGCAGCGGCCCAATCTGGCGATCACGTCGCTGATTCCCAGCCAGGGGCTTCGCGTGGCAGGTGTGCAGTGGAAGATGCAGGTCTCGGTGAAGAACTTCGGCACCGAGCCGGCCAAGGGTGTCTCCGTTTCGCTGGAAGAGGACGGCGAGCAGCGCCCCGGTGAGACCTTTCGGGAGATCGGCCCCGGTCTGGAGGTCCACAAAGTGTTCGAGGTGAACTTCCAGGGAGGCGGCCCGCACGAGATGCTGGCGCGGCTGGAAGGAGACGCCGTGGAGGCCGATAACTCGCGCCACGCGGCGCTCGACGTCGCATCGGACGTCCCCGTCTTGCTGATCGACAACCCGGACGCCCACAACGCCAGATTCCTCGACGCGTCGTCGGCTCCCGGCGGGTCGGTCCGCACCGGAATCACTCCGGAAATCCACACGCCGTCCTATCTTGTCAGTCATCCGCTCGAGAAGTACCCGGCAATCGTACTGATGAACTTCGACCGGCTCGACACCTCGGCGATCGAGGCCTTGGAAGAGTACGTTCGCGCCGGTGGCGGCGTGGCCTTCTTCCTCGGCGAGAAGACTCGGGCTCAGTTCATCAACGACGAACTATATCGCGACGGCCAGGGGCTGTTTCCCGCCCCGCTGGTCGGGCAGACGACACTCCAGGTTAATCGGCTCGAACGGGCACCCGATCTGGAACTGTCCGTCCATCCCATCTTCGGGGATCTGGCCAACGAGCGGAACCCCACCATTTCGACGGTGCTGATCGGGCAGTATTTTTCCGTGCCCGAGAGTTTTGAGCGTGCCGCCGATGGGGAGGAGGGCCGTGCGACGGATTCTACAACCGAGGTGATTGCGAGACTGCGTAACGGTGCCCCGTTGGTCGTTGAGCGCCGCTTCGGCGAGGGCCGCGTGCTGGCTTTCCTGACGACGGCCGCACCGGACTGGAACAACTGGGTCCGAAACCCCAGCTTTCCCGTGGTCGTGCAGTTGACGTGTGCCTATCTCTCCCAGCGGCCGCTGGGTAATGTTTCCCGGCCGGTCGGCGCGAAACTCGAAGTGACAATCGACCCGCAGCAATACGATACCGGAGTTAGTCTGCTCACTCCCAACGAGGCCACCGCTGCGGTCACCATCAAAGCGACGACCACCGACTCTGCCACGGCGACTGTCAACCCGACGGCAACCGTTGCCTTCCCGGAAACTGACGTCGCCGGCATCTATCAAGCGATGCTGACCCGGAAACCCGAGGGCACGTCGCAGATCCGTCGCTATGCCGTGAACGTCGACCCGGAAGAAGGCAATCTGGAGGCACTCAACGGCGAACAGTTAGCCGACAAGCTCAAAGGCGTCGACTACCGCTACCAACAAGCCGCCGCCTTCGGCTACGACCCGGGTGAGACGCAGGGTGAGAACATCTGGCTCTGGATCCTCGCCCTATTGGTCCTGCTGCTGATCGCCGAACAAATCCTTGCCTGGTCGATCAGTTACCATCCCAAATCCCGACAGGCGGCCCTCGCTGCCGGCAAAACCGCGACGGCGGCAGCAGGAGGTTCACGATGACGCTCTGCTGCCCACCCCTGATCGCGCAGGTCGCCGAGAGTGCGGTCCGCCAGACGTTTGAATTGAGGCGGATCCAGGACCCGACCGACTGGATTCTGCCTGTGGCCGCTTTCGTCGTCATCGGCGTGTTCGTCTGGCTGATGTACATGCGCGACTCGGTCGAACTGCACCCGCTGTTGGGTTGGTTCCTCACGGCGCTGAGGACCGCGACGTTTTTCGGTCTGCTGATTCTCTACTTGCAACCCGACTGGCGCAGCGAAAGCGAGGTCAGCCGCAACTCCCGGGTCGTCCTGCTGGTCGACACCAGCTTGAGCATGGGCCTGGACGACGCCGACGACTCGACCGTTGCACCCGGCGCGACAGGCGGCAGCTCGACGAGCCGAATTCGCCGGGTGGGGACCGCGTTGAGAGATACGGATCTGCTACGGCGGCTCCGCGAGACCCACGACGTGGTCGTCCGCCGCTTCGACGAGACGGCCCAGCGCGATCAGATTGCGCTGGACAAGTTGCCCGATGGGGAACCTGCCGCCGAGACGGACGGCACAAGCAAGCCCGCTGCAGAAGCCGGCGACGACGCCAAAGAACCTCCCGATTGGATCGAATACCTCAACCCCGATGGCTCGGAGACCCGGCTCGGCATGGCGTTGCGGCAGGTGATCAACGACGAGGCCGGCTCTCCGCTGGCCGGGATCGTCGTCTTCACCGACGGCGGCCAGAACGCGGGCATTCCGCCCGAGGCGGCCGTCCGCCTGGCCAAGAAGGCCAAGATTCCGATCTTTCCCGTCGGTCTCGGCTCCAGGCAGCCGCCCCGCAACGTCCGCGTCAGCGATCTGGTGGCCCCGGCTCGGGCCTACCCGGGTGACGACTATACGGTAACCGGCTACGTTCAGGGCCAGGAGTTGGCCGGTGAGGTGATCGAGGTGCAACTGCTCTCCCGCGGCAGCATTGATGACACGGGCGAGCCCGGCAGCGGAAAGCTCGAACGCAGTCAGGAGATCACCATGAGCGAGGACGGCGAGGCCATGGCGGTAAAGTTCCAACTGACTCCCGGCGAGACCGGCCGCCGCACACTCTGCTTCCGCGTCACACCGCCCGAGGGCGACCACAACCAGACGGACAACTTCCGCGAAGTCGACGTCGAGATTATCGACCGCAAGAGCCGCGTGTTGATGCTGGCCGGCGGACCGATGCGGGAATACCGGTTCTTGCGCAACCTGCTGTACCGCGACCGCTCGACGAAGGTGGACGTGTTGTTGCAGAGCGTTGTGCCCGGCGCCGCCGTCTCGCAGGACGCCGACAAGATGCTCGACAGCTTCCCGGCCACGAACAAGGAGATGTACGAATACGACTGCGTGCTGGCCTTCGACCCCAATTGGCTGGAACTCGGCAAGACGGAAATCGACAAGCTGGAGACTTGGGTGGCCGAACAGGGCGGCGGACTGATTGTCGTAGCCGGCCCCGTATTCTGCGGCCAGGCGCTCGGCGGCTGGATCGAAGACCCCGACATGGCCAAGATTCGGGCACTCTACCCGGTCGAGTTCCGCGGCCAGATGTCGGCTTTGGACGAGGGGCTCTACACGACCGAGGAGCCTTGGCAGCTCGACTTCACCCGCGAAGGACTCGAAGCGGAGTACCTCTGGCTGGAGGATTCGGCCACGGCCGGGCGACAGGCCTGGGCCGGCTTCGAGGGCGTCTACGGCTTCTGCCCGGTCCGCGGTCCCAAGCCTGCGGCCACCGTGCTGGCCCGATTCTCCGATCCCAGGGCCGGTCACGGCGGCGAGCCGGTCTACTTCGCCAGCCAGTTTTACGGTTCCGGGCGGGTTTTCTACGTCGGCAGCGCCGAGATGTGGCGGCTGCGGAAGCTCGACATGGCCTACTTCGAGCAGTTCTACACCAAGCTGATCCGGCACGTCTCCCAGGGCCGCCTGTTGCGGGGCTCGCCCCGTGGCGTGTTGCTGGTCGGCCGCGACCGCTACCAATTGGGCAATACGGTCGAAGTCCGTGCCAAGCTCAATAATGCCCAACTGGAACCGCTGGACTTGCCCGACGTCGGCTTGCAGGTATTGCGGCCCGACAGTAGCATCGAGACCATCGAACTCAAGGCCGATCCGGCGAGCGTGGGCAGCTACGCCGGCCGGTTTGCGGTGTTGACCGAAGGGTCTTACCGCCTTGCGTTGAAGATCCCCGAAAGCGACGAGACCCTCACCCGCCGTATTCAGGTCAAGGTCCCCGACCTGGAACGCGAGAACCCGCAACGAAACGACCCCCTGCTCGGCCAGATCGCCGATCAAACCGGGGGCACGTACTTCAATCGTCTGGACGATGCCCTGGGTATGGGTAATACAGAATCGATCGTCGAACTCCTGCCCGACCGAACTCATACCACCGTCATCCCGCTGGCCCCGGACAACGAGTGGCGCAATCAGTGGCTCAAGTGGATGTTGATTGTACTGTGTGGGCTGTTGTGCCTGGAATGGCTAATCCGGCGACTCGTTCGACTGGCATAAGGAACCGCTCTGTGGCGACTACCACCCTCGAAAACCCGCCAACACTTGCCCCGGCCGTCCAGGCGTCGCTGGCCGCGTTGCGAGGACGGGTTCGCTGGTACGTCTGCCTGGAAGGACTCGCCTGTGGTGCGACGTGGCTCGGCGTGGCCTTTTGGATCAGTCTGGTGGTCGACTGGTTCTTTGAACCTCCCGTCTGGGTCCGTGGCGTGATTCTCGCCGTGGCAGCCCTCGGATTGGTCGCCGTGCTGATCAAGCTGATCGCCTTGCGAGCGTTTGCCCGGATGACCAACAGCAACATGGCCACCCTGCTGGAACGGCGGTTTCGCCATCTCGACGACAGCCTGCTGACGGCCGTCGTGCTGACCGAGCGAGACGACGCGAACTCCGTACAGTGCAGCCGTGAAATGCTGGTTCAGACTTGCGAGGAAGCCGCCGAGCGGATTGCCGACGTTCGCCTCGGGCAAATCTTCAACCCCCGGCCGATGGCCTGGAGCATGTCGGCCGCCGTGCTGCTTGCCGGCACCGTGATTGCGTTCTTCGTGATGTTCGCCGAAGAGGGCGCCGTCTGGACCGATCGCAGCCTGTTGTTCTCCGATGCCCGCTGGATGCGCCGATCTCACATCGAGATCGAGGGATTCGAGGACGGGGTCGAGAAGGTTGCCCGCGGCGCCGATTTCGAGGTCGTCGCGCTGGCCCACACGACGAAGGAGTTGCCCCAGAGCGTCTATATCCGCTATCGCATCGAGGGTGGTCGCCGCGGCTGGGATCCGATGGACCGCGTCAACGAAGCCAAGCCGCCCGAGAAGCAGCGTTACAGCCACAAGTTCGAGAGTATCCTGGCCGACCACGAGTTCGACGTGATCGGCGAAGTGCCCATGGGCCGCGACGTCACCATCTCGGGCTTGCGGATCCAAGTGGTCGACAGCCCCACGATCGCCGACATCAAGCTGCGTTGCACGTATCCGGCCTACATGCATCCCCCGCACGACAAACGCAAGACCGCCACACTCCCAGCGGTCACCGGCATGATGGAGATCCCCATCGGTACCCAGGTTACCGTCCAGGCCACCGCCAACAAACCGCTGGTCGAGGTGCGGATCGACGCAGTGCGGCCGGCAGCGAGGGACGGCGGCCCGTCCGAAGTTGCTGCCGGGAGCGATCCGTCGTACAGGGTCCTCAACGCGAAGGACTTCTCGGCCGAGGGCCACGAGTTCTCCTATACGATCCCGTCGCTGGCCGAAGACACCACGCTACGGTTCACGCTTTCGGATATCGACGGCATCACCGGGCGCGAACCGGTACAACTGACCCTGGTGGTCAAGCCGGACACACCGCCCATGTTGGGCGACGTGCAACTGAAAGGGATCGGCCCGGCGATTACCGCCAAAGCCCGGCTGCCGGCCGTCGGAGACGTCACCGACGACTACGGCATCGAGAAGTTGGCCTTCCATTATATGGTGCCACCGGCAGCGGGGGACGCTGCTGATCAGCAGGCGCCCGGCACGCAAGCGATCGAGCTGCCGTCGATACTCCCCACCAACGTGTCGCTCCGCGCGGTCATGGAGGTCAGCGCCCTTGAACTGACACCGGGCCAGAAACTGACACTATGGCTCGAAGGGACCGGCCTGGGCGGCGGCGCTGCCGAGCCCGGCGTCAGCGAGCGTTGGCTGAAGGACATCGTCACCCCGGCCCAATTGCGGGCCATGCTCGAAGCACGGGAACTGGTCCTGCGACAGCGGTTCGAGCGGATCATTGAGGAGGTGACTGAGACTCGCGACCTGCTGCTGGATATCGATTTCAGCGACGCCCCCCCGCCGACGGAGAAGAAAGCTGACGAGGAAACCGCCGAAGGGGCCGAGCCGGGCGACGAGGCCGCACCCGAGCAGACCCCCGAGCAGCGGCTAGACTCGCGGAAGCTGGCCGTGGAGCGGGCACTACAGAACTCGCGGAAAAACTCGCACGAGACACTTGGCGTGGCCGAGGGATTCGACGACGTCCGGCTGCAATTCATCAATAATCAGATCGACACAGAGGAGCTCAATACCCGTCTAGAGGAGGGTATCGCCAAGCCGCTGCACCATATTGGGGGGGCAATGTTCAACGATCTGGAGGCCAGCCTCCGGAAACTGCAACAATATGTTGCCGATGAGCGGCTCGGCCCCCAGAAGTGTGATCTTGCTCGACGGCAATCGGTCGATATCCTTATAGAGATGAGGAGGGTGCTCGATCGGATGATCGAACTGGAGAGTTTCAACGAGGCAGTCGAGTTGCTCCGCGCGATTATCGAACTGCAAGGGGATCTCCACGAGCAGACAAAACAGCGCCATAAAGAGGAAATCCGCAAACTATTGGAGGACTAGACATGCTAGTCAAAACGCGACTCCCCGCGGCAGCCTGCCTTTGCTGGCTGATGACGATTGTATGGGCTGGGGCCTTGGCGGCGCAAGAGAAAAAGGCCGCCGAACCGCCCGTCGAGAAAACCGACGAGAAGACCGTCGAAACGGATGACGCCGATCCGTCTGAGGAAGAAGCCGCCCCGAAAGCCGCGGATGAACCCGGGCTCGTCGGCCATCAATCCCAGATTCGGGACAAATACAAGCACCTCGAATGGGTGTTGCTGCGGATGGCCGAACGGAGCGACGCCACCGACCCCCATCGGGCGGCCTTGTTACGCAAGGCGATCAAGCTCAGTGGCGACGAGCGAATCGCTGAGCAGTTCGCCAAGCTGGTCCAAGATATCGAGGCCGGCAAGTTGGCCACCGCCATTCTCAACCAGGAGACCGTCGACGAGGACCTCCAGGCCCTTTTGGAGTTGCTGCTGAGCGAGAACCGGGCGAAGCGGATCGCCGCCGAGAAGGCCCGCTATCGCGAGTACATCAAACGCATCAACCGCATCATCAAGCAAGAGAAGGGACTGCAAGGACGCACCGAAGGCAGCAGCGATCCGAAATCGCTCTCCGGCGAGCAGGGCGACATCGCCGAGGGCACCGGCAAGCTCGCCGACGACATCAAGGAGAACGAAGAGGGCGAGGGGAAAGGCGAGGGCAAAGGCGAAGGCAAAGCCGAAGGCAAAGGCGAAGGCAAAGGCGAGGGCAAAGGCGAGGGCAAAGGCGAAGGTAAAGGCGAAGGCAAAGCCGAAGGCAAAGGCGA
>JABMRB010001141.1 GCA_013202865.1 Candidatus Nealsoniibacteriota bacterium
CCAGTGGAACCGGCGTCCAGAATTCATCGGTATTGAGCAGGTGATGTTTGATGAAGGCGTCGGCCATGTCCTGCGTAAAGATCCCGTACCACATGCAGCGGAGGTTGTTGTGGACGAGTTCCTCAAGGCGGCGGCCCTTACGGTCCAGATCAAAGCAGGCGTGGCGCTCAGCGACCCAGAGCTTGTTGATCAGACGCCGACGGACTTCTTCCGCCTGTGCGCGCCAGTGTGCTTCTTTTCCGTTGCCCAGTTCCCGGGCGATTTTCGCCAGGGTTGCGCGCCCGGCGTAGCTGTAAGCCATGATGTCCATGGAAGCAAACGGGACCAGCACGTCATCGCGCGACGGCATACGCCCGTCCTTGAAAGGGTAAAACCAATAGCGCTTTTCCGGGTTCCGCGGGTCGGGCATGCCTTGGGCGCCCGGCGGCTTCTCGAATGGCCATCGCGACGGTGCGCCGCGGGTCACCAGCCGCGTGCTGCCGTCCTCTCCCGTATCCCAAACGCACCACGTTTCCAGGATGCCGTCGCCGTTTGAGTCGCGTGTGCGCCAGAGGTAGGCGTCATGGGCTTCCAGGGCTGTGTAAAGCTGCTGGAGATACGCCCTGTCCTTGCCGGCCCAAAAGTACATTCGCCAGCCGGGTTCCGGGAAACAAAAACCCTGGAACATCTCGTAAGAAGATGCCAGATGGTGTTCTGGAAACCAGACATAGCCTTCGCGCGGGTTCTTATCCCAGCCGTTGGCAATTGCAGTGTCGCCGGCAATGACCATCCCTGGCAGGCGCCCGTCCTCCCGCTGCCCGAGCATGAACACAACCTGGTTATTGAGTGCCACTTGGACGTCGTGCCGGGCGAACATTTCCCCGCCCATCGGCTGCGTCTCGATCCACGCGTTCGCATATCCGCCGCCCTCGACAAGGACCTTCATGGATGGCGTAAACTGTACGAGATTGCCTTTCATCTTCACCATCGCCGCATCATAGAGTTTCTGCAGCTCTTCGTCAGTTGTTTCAAAGGCAGACCCGGTCTTAATGTCGGTCCGGAACCGCAGCGGTGAGTCCTCGGCCAGCGACACGCCGGTCAGGAGGCCGCAGAGCGAAAACAGGAGAACAAATGATCCTTGGCAACCTATTCGTGTCTTCATGCCACCCGTCTCAGAGTTTACTCTGTGATTCGGTATTTCAGTTTCCATTTCACATCCGTGTTGACGGCGGTAGAGAGTGTCAGCCGGTTCAGGCCGTCGACTGGGTGGGGCTCGAGCTCAGTCTGGCCTACGTTTGCTTCGAGCTTGAGTGGCTCGCCGCCGTTGTTTGCGACCGCGATCTGAAACGGCTCGCCGCCGATGACACTGGCCGTTCCGCTCAACGTGCGTGATTCGGGATCCCAACGGACCTCCTTCAGTTCTACCCAGCCCTGGAGAACGTGTCGGTTGGTGCTGAGCACCTGGGGATGATCCAGAACTTTGCGCACTGAGATCATCGCACAATGGTTCGGCTCCAGCTCATGCGAGAGGCGGGCGGTACCGGGGAGTTTGCCGAGGTACGTGTCGGACCAGAATTCGTAGGCGTGATAATGTCCGGTCGGGTCGAGGCCGATGGCGTTGTCGACGCGCTGGCCACTGATGGCGGTGGAGACCTCCGTTTTCTCATCAGAGGTGTTGTAGAGGGCGATCTGATGCCAGTCCGGGGTCAGCTCCAGATCATAGACCTGCGGATCGGTGACGCCGGTAAAGGCATCGAGCGGGCGAGCCGTTTTGGGCTCTCGATAGTGTGGATAGATCCGGGAGAAATCATGGGTAATTTCCGGAGTGAAGAGGGAGAAGGAGGTGGAGAGGTCGATGCGACCGCTGGTCAGAAATATCATCGTCAGCAGAGACCTGCGGATCTCTGGTGAGATGCCATGCACGGCCTTGGTATCCGGATAATAGTTGAAAACGGTGCGGTTCTTGTACCAACGAAGCCCGCTGATGGAGACCATGCCGGGGGAGTAATTGTTGGAATCACCCCATGTCCGTTGCGTGTCAACCAGTCCCGCGGTGACGTCGAGGCAAGGCCGTGAAGATTCGCCGAGGTTGCGTTCGTCGATGAGGCCGTCCTTCCCAAACGCCTCGCGCAGCAAGGCAAAGGCTCGGCGGTACGCGCTGTTGGTGGTGGCGTACCGGTCATCGAAACCACCTTCGGGACGCCACGCCGTGGCGGGGTAATCGACCTTCACCCCGCGAATCCCGTCTTCCCGCAACTTGCTCCATGCCTTGACGAAGTGCTTGGAGAATTCTCTGTCGGTGTAGTCATAGGTCACATACGGCTGATGGTGCGGATGCTTCTGGCGTTTGTTCCGGTTGGGAACCCACTCGGGGGTCGTTCGGTCCACTTCCGAGCCATCGTTGAAGAGCATGTATTGGGGATATTTCCTCACGAAGTCGTCCGACGGCATGCCGAGCTGCATGTAGATGTAGGGTATGCCACTCATGGAACTCATGCCCTTGCTCCACTTGGCGATCGATTCATACGGTTCGACGAGGTGGTTGAACTCGCGCATGTGGGCATCGTCCCACCATCCCTGCTCCGTATCGCGATGATACTTGTCCGGTTCGAGACGGAGCGAGACTTTCGTGTATTTGGTCAGTCCACACTTGTTGGCGTGCTCGAGCTCGCCGATCAGCTTGGCCGAGTTGTTGACGTTTGGCAGATTGCTGATGTGGCTGACGCTCCAACCGCAGAGCACGGGGAAGTCATAGACGTTCGGGGAGGCGTTGTTGGCGATCCGCATCGCCCGGCCATAGCGCTCCAGGGCCTCGAACGGATCCCGGGTGTAGACGTCCATGTAGAATGTATCCGCGGCGATGTAGGTCTCTTCCTCATCGACTAGTCTGCCGATCGGGTCATGGGCGTAGAAGGTGGGAGAACCGTCCTTTAGGACGGTGAATTTGCCGAAAGCCTCGTTGCCTAAACCGCCCCACACCGCGGTCCGCCGTTTGCTATCCACCAAGCCGGTCAGCATGAGGCTGTTGGGACTGCGACGATTGAGGCCGGGCGTGACCAAGGTTCTGTCCATGCCGGCCGAGCCGTTGAGAGTCATGGGCTGTTTGACTTCCTTGCCGCCAAACAAGCGACCTCCTGCCAGGGGAGTGGCTTCGCCCAGCCGGAAGCTGATATAGCTCGGCAGCTTGAGGCCGAATCCACACACCAGGGCCGGGTTGTTCTCGTAGAGGGTATAGGTGTAGATCCGATTGGCATAAATGCGCCCGGGGCGTCCCCAGTACCCCAAGTCGTTGAAGTCGGCGACTTCCAGTACCACTTGCTTTCCGACGCCCAGCGCATCCTCGACATCCTTGGCGTACATCTTGACAACCTTGCCAGGCTTGCCCCGCGGCAACCCGAACCGTGAATTCGACAGCAATGCCTCCGTGGTTTCGGCGTCGTGAATGGAGAACGCGCCGTCTTCATCAAACGCGACGACAATGATGCCGTTACTCAATCGGCCTTCTTCGTACGTGACAGGTTTCGACGGGATAGGCTCGGTGGCGGAAAGGCTCGAGTCAATCCGCGAGTGGTGATCGACGTTCAAGACCGGTCTGTCCGCAGCGATCACGTTAGCTGGTGCTATATATGCCGCTGCCGTAACAGCCAGCGCCGCGATCGTCTGCAGAATACTGCGGCGATCTATGGGGTGAATGCTCATTGGTTTCATTGACTCCTTACGAACGTCGGACGTTTTATTGTCGGGTTTATTCTGGTAGCTATCGTCGCCAGGCGGTGGTTTCCAACATCCAACCCACGCTCTGGCGATCGCGGCATTGCCTCCTCCTACTTTCCGACCGATGCACCGAGCCGGGTGGCAATGTCCTTCAAACTCTTTGGCCATTCAGCGAACTCCACGCTCACGGAGTTTTCAATCTGAGGCTTGGCGATCCCCTCGACCAGGTCGGCGCCGGGGTGAGCGTAAATGAAGGGCACCTTGTCCTGACCGTAGGTCTGCGGAAGACTGATCGCATAGGCCTCGAGGGCCGCCTTGTATCGGGATACATCTTCCCCCATGTTCTTCTCGCCGGGGATCCACACGACGCCGCTCACCGCAAGCGGTGTGTTCGGACTGATGCAGAAGTTGTACGTGTGGGTCGCTGTCTCGGTTTCACTGGCCCATTGGTTGTAGTAGGGCTGTGGAAAGTCCGGTACGCTTTCGCCCAACGCCCGAGGGATGTCCCGGCCCGCCTTGCGCAGCGCAGTAATCTCCTCGCAGTACTGTTCGAGCGTGTCAATGTATTGGGTCACCGCTGTTTTGCATACGTCCGTATCGGGGTAGAGTAAGTTCAGTTCGTCCCGCTCCTTTTCGAAGCCGGCAGCGGTCTGCATGCCCTCATACGATACCCAAGTCAGCGGCGGATTGTTCGCCCCAAGAGTGATGATGCCGATCGGCACGTTCTGCTGCTGCACTTGCGATGCAAAGTAATAGCCGGCCGCGGATGTATCACGCTCCGTCTCGGTGAAGAGTGCCGGTCGCCAGGATGAACGGTACTTGCCTCCGCCAATCTCCATGTTGCGCTTCCGGGGGACGCGGAAGCGACGCGCATTGGTCCTTATCTTGAATTCGCGCAGCAGTGGCATTGCCGGGGGCGGCACGGCATCGGGGTCTCTGCCCGAGAACGCGAGTTCGCTGCTCAGA
>JABMRB010001142.1 GCA_013202865.1 Candidatus Nealsoniibacteriota bacterium
ATCCGCCGCCGCTGCCGGTGGCTGCTGCAAGACGTGCTCGAGGCCGACTACGACCGGCGGCTCGAGGCGTTCCTTGCCGACACCGAGGGCAAACAAGAGCACGACCTACCCGGCTGGCAACGCTACCGCGAGATGGTCCTCGTTGATGACCCGGCCTTAGACGAGGCGGCCCGGAAGGAGTTGAACAACTCGGCGCGGGCACTGTTCGTCAAGTTGCAACAGGCCGAGCCCGGGTTGATGGTTTCGACGGCGGCGGGCAAGGAGGCGGCGGCCGCAAGCTTTCAGCTCCGCATTCAGCAGGTCTACTGGCGGTTGACCAATCGCGACGTGCGGCAGCGCAAGACACCTTCGATGGAGACGACGGCCGCGCTGTTGTTTGCGTCGTCGGTACCGGAATCGAGTTCACCGGCGAGCGTCTCCCGGACGCAATATCTCTCGTCGTTGATCCAGCAGACGGCCTTCCGCGATGCGATCACCAAGGGCGAGCACAAGGCGGCGGTTCGCAAGCTGGTCGGTTACTGGATCGTTCAGCCCACCGAACAGAACCTGCTGCACACCAAGCTCCGCTACGCCGTGCAATATGGAATCAAGGAGGGGTTGGAACTGGGGATCCGGGCGGCGAAGAACGAGAAGCTCCATGGCTACATGCGGGGGTACGCCGTGCCGGCCATCGGTCAGCTCGGCGGCAAGGAGTACTCGGCGGCGTTGGGCGAGCTGCTCGACGACGAGACCGAGTGCGGCGTGCGGATCGTCAACAACAAACGGGTGCCTACACAGCTTCGCGACATTGCCCTGGCATGGCTCGTCTATGTTACCAAGCAGGATCACACCGAATACGGTTTCGACGAGCGGGTCAAGAAGGAATTCGAGAAGGTTGAGAAACAGCCGACCACGTACATCAACACCTACTACCTCACGTTCAGCGAATCCGGCAAGCGCGACGGCGCGCTGAAGAAGTGGCAGCAGTACGTCAAGGACAACCCGCTGCCCGAGTTACCTTCCAAGAGAGCAAAGAAGCCCGAGAAACCGAAGGAATCTGAAGAGAAACCGGAGGAGTCTGAAAAGAAACCGAAGGAATCTGAAGAGAAACCGGAGAAGAAGGCGCCGGCTCCCGCCCCACCGGTCGCTGCGCCACCGGCTCCCGCCGCACAACCGGCTCCCGCCGTCCTGCCGGTGATCGGCATGATGTTCGGTGGTCCTGCCTTGGTGGTCGCTCAGGCTGCCGACGCGAAGACCGCCGAGAAAGACCCGGAAGAGACCGGCCCCGAACGGGCCGACCGGATGCAGGTGCAGCGTTTGATCCTGGTCCGAAGGCTGCTGGACAAGGGGAGCTTCGACGCCGCGGCCCAATTGCTCGACGAGGTGTTGGCCGGCGAATCGGACGCCCTGTTCCGGCCCGAAATCGGGGTCCCGCTCTACCGCTATCTGAAGCCCGAGGCCGAACACCTCTTGCGCCAAATGCCCGACAAGGGGCACGAGGCATACAAGTTGCGGTGCGAGTCGGCGGCCGGGCACCTGCTGGATGAGGCGATCGCCGCCGGCACACCCGACGCGCTGGCCGCCGTAGCCGGACGATACTTCTACACCGAGGCCGGCGCCAAGGCGACGTATCTATTAGCCCACCACTGCCTCAACCACGGTCATCCCCTGCACGCGGCCGTCTATTTGCAGCGGCTCCGCGACCGTTCGCCGGAGGCCGACGCCTTCGAGCCGTCACTCTCGGCCACACTGGCGGCGTGTTGGTATCGCTCGGGCATGGCCGGCGCGGCCGAGCAGGTACTGTTGCAGTTGCGGGCGAGGCATCCCGACGCCACGATCAGCATTGCCGGTCGGCAGCAGCGGATATTCGCCGACGCCGGGCAGGCCCTGGTCTGGCTGGAATTGCTGGTCGGTGCGCCGCCGAAACCGGTGGTCGCCGGCGGCTGGACGATGTACCGCGGCAGTCCGGACCGCAACGCGGTCTCGCAGGCGGGCAGCCCGTTCCTGCAAGCCGAGCCACTTGCCCCGCTGTGCGACGACCCCTTGCTGGCCGAGACGGCACAGAAGTTGCGCAACGAGTTCCTCGAAGCCCACCGCGCTGCGTTGCCGATGCTGCACCCGCTGGTCGTCGGCGACACGATCGTGCTGCGGACGGCCACGCGCATCCGCGCGATCGATTTCGACGACGGTACGTTGCGTTGGGAGTCGCTACTGGACGACTCGCTCTCGGGTTTCGTGAAGCAAAACGACGAGCAGAAGAAGTCCCAAAGCGACGATCTTGCCCGCGCGCTCCGTCGCCGCCTGTTCCGCGACGCAGCGTTCGGGCGACTCAGCAGCGACACGTATTCGGTCTTCGGCGTCGAGAATCTCACGTTCGGGATGGAGGACGACTACCAACGGTTGATCGTGACGCCCGACGGGCGGCGGCGTCTCGATCCGGGCTCGCTGAAGCAGTACAACCGGTTGACGGCCTACGACGTGAAGACGGGCAAGCTGCGTTGGGAGATCGGCGGACCGGCTAATGTGAAAATGGTCCGGCAGCCGGGTACCTACTTCCTCGGCACCCCGTTGCCGTTGGGCGGGCTGTTGTACGTGCTGGCCGAAGCCGACCGGCAAACGCTCTTGCTGGAACTCGACGCCGACTCAGGACGCCGCATCTCCGAGCGGCCGCTCTCTGCCAAAGAAGAACAGCCGAGCAAGGCCGCCACGCCGTTTCAGATGACCCGGCTGACGAATCGCCTGCCCCGCTTCGGCACCAGCCCGGCCTACGCCGACGGAATGCTCGTCTGCCTGACGCCCGAGAACCATCTGGTGGCCATCGATTTGGCCACCCGCGCCGTACAGTGGATCTACCAGGTGCCCACGCTCACGGCCCAACTCGATCAGAACATGATCATGATGATCCGCAACGGACTCGTGAAGCCCCCCGATATGGACGACATGGACGGCTGGGCTGAAGCCGGTGTGACGATCGCCGACGGCTGCGTCGTGTTGACGCCCGCTAGGGTCGACAAGCTGGTCTGCCTGAACCTGGCCGACGGCCGCGTGCGCTGGGAGGTCGATCGACGTAACGGACTTTACGTGGCGGGTGTTCACGACGGCAAGGTGGCGGTGGTCGACCGGGCCGGTGTGTGGGCCGTCGGGCTCGACGACGGCAAGCCGGCCTGGCCGCACGAGATCGTCGAGTATCCCGGCGGTGCCCTGCCCAGCGGGCGCGGGCTGATGGCCGACGGGCGTTATCATCTGCCGCTGAGTACGGCGGAAGTCGTTGCGATCGACCTGGAACACGGCCGGCTGGCCGCCCGTTGCCGGTCGCCCGAGGGCGTCGTGCCGGGCAATCTCGTCGGCTGTCGCGGCCATGTCCTTTCGCAGGGGATCGACGGGCTGCGACGTTTCGATCTCGTTTCTACCCGTAAGCAGCAGTTGGCCGATCAACTTCAGCAGCGGCCGGACGATCCGCAGGCGATGTTCGAGCTGGGCAAGGCCGTGCTCAGCGACGGGCAGCACACCGAGGCGATCGATCTCTTCCGACGGGCTCTGAAGATCAAGCCGGATCCGCCGTGCGAGGCCATGCTGACCGAGGCCCTGCTGGACGGATTGCGGGCCGACTTCGACGCGTTTCGCACTCAGGCCGAGGAGTCGCTGGCGCTGGTCGAAGATCCGGCCGCGAAGGCCCGTTTCTTGCAGGAGTTGGCCGTCGGCGAGCAACGGGCCGGGAGAATCGAGGCGGCTCTGGAGGACTATCTGAAGCTGAGCGACCTGGCCCTGGAAGATGCGGAACCTCAGTACTTCTCCGCCGTATGGGCCGTGCGGCGCGACCGCTGGCTGCGGGCCCGGCTGCGAGAGCTTCTCGCCACGGCCGACGCGCAGCAACGCGAGCGGATCGAGCAGCAAATCGCCGCCCGGGCCACCGACGACCGGCTACAGCCGTTCCTCTCCCACTTCGGATTCGGCACGGCCGCCCACGACGTGCGGCTGCGGTTGGCGCGAAAGCTGGCCGAAGAGAAACCGTCGCTTCAGGCCGAGCGGCTGTTGCGGCACGTGCTACGATCGGGCGACGATTCGCAGCGGCACGAGGCAGTCGCGCTGCTCGGTGCCTTGTTCCGCGACGCGAAGCAACCGCTGGAAGCGGCCCGGTTCTATCGCTACCTCAATGAGGAGTTGGCCGAGACGGTCTGTCTCGACGGCAAGACCGGTCGCCAATTGGTCGAGGCCTTACCCCAGGACGATCCGGTCCGCGACCGGTTGACCTATCGGTCGGTCTGGCCGGTCGGCAAGGTCCAGACCAAGTTCACCGAGCAGAGCAGCGGCGTGAACATGCAGTGGCCCGTGCTCGTGGCCGGCGAAGGCGGGCCGCTCGGGACCGCGGCCTCGGTGCAGCTCGACTCCAGTCTGCGCGGAATTTCCGGACACGACGCCTTCGGACGGCAACGATGGAAGGTCGATCTCGTCGATACGGCCACGTCGTCCCAGTTGCTTTCGCTTCACATCAATTCCGTCCAGCGAGGGTTGAGTCGCGGTTGGCTTAGCGGCCATCTGCTGTTGCTGCAAATGGGTAACCGGATCTATGCCGTCGACGGGTTCGGTAGCGAGTCGAAATTGCTCTGGCAGCGTGAGATTTCCACACAGGCTGCGGCCAACGCCATGGCCATGCGGATGATGGGGTTCGGCGGGATGATGCCGGGTATACCCAACGCCCGGCCTGCCTCGCAACGATTGCCGGTCGTGCTCAGCTCCGAGGCCGTCTGCTTCCGCCGGGAGCGGAAACTGGTGGCCGTCGATCCGCTCTCCGGCAAGGAGTTATGGAGCCGCGCCGACGTCCGCGCCGACAGCGACCTCTTCGGCGACGACGAGATGATCTTCGTCACACCCGCCGAGTCGGACCGGGCCGTGGTTTTCAGCACGACCGACGGGCACGAGTTGGGCCGCCGCACGGTGCCGCCGATCAAGCAGCGGATGTGGACGCTCGGACGCCGCGTCGTCACCTGGAGCACCGAAGCCAAGGGCTCCCGGCTGGCGATGGTCGATCCGTGGACCGGCAAGGAACTCTGGCAACACACGTTCGACGCCGCCGCCCAAACGTGGTTGGTCCGCGGTGAGGAAGTGGGAGTATTGCAGCCGGACGGACTGCTGACGGTCGTGGCGCTAGCGGACGGCAAGGCCGTCATGCAGGCCCGGGTCGACGCCGCCGAATCGCTCAGCGGGATCGTACTGTTGCGGTGCCACGACCGCTACGTCCTGATCGTCAATCGCCCGGGCGGAGACGCCAACGTCGTCATGTCGTCGTCCATCGCCGGTTTCGTGAAGATTGACGGCAACGTCTACGGGCTGGACCGTCGCACGGGTAAGATGCTCTGGTGGCGGGAGGTGGAGGGCCAGGCGATGCGGGTCGATCAGCCGAGCGAACTGCCGGTGCTGGCCTTCTGTAGCCGCGTTCGCAAGCGGGTGGGGACCAGTTCGCGATACGTCTGCAAGATTCTCTGTCTCGATAAGCGTAACGGCCGCGAGTTGTTCAACCGCGAGTTCAACAAGAGCACGAACAACGTCTACGAGATCCACGCCGACCCGGACAACCGACAGGTCGAGCTTCGCACGCACCTCGGCAAGTTGGAACTGAAGTTCACCGACGAGCCGGAAGGGGAAGAAGATCCGGCAGCGCCGGACGAAGAGAAAGCGGATCCGGACGCCGAGAAGGAGCCCGAGCCGGATGCGAAAGAGCCCCTGGAAGAGGAGGTCGAGGAGAAAGTCGGCTAGCGTGTGTATCGGCCCTGTAGTTGGTGGTGTAGGGTGCGTGCAACGCACATTTCCGGGGCGTTGCGGTGCGTTTCACGCACCCTACGGAGCTGAATTCCGTGCGTACGCAAACACCCGCGCGATCCAATTCTCGCGTAACCGCGCATCTTGCAGCCGCCGCTGGTCCTCGACCGGCAGGTTCGGCAGCCGGGTCATGAGTGTCTCGGCAAACAGGCCGCGGCCGCTTTGGCTCGCGGCCGCCGCATCTTCGTAGACGGGGACGTCCCAAATGCCGCAGCTTGGCGACTTACTCTTGAGCACGAAGCCGCAGACGCCCTCCTCAGCCAAGGCCGCCACCCGCCGCCGGGCGTACGCCAGCATGGCCTCGGTAAGATCTTTCTCCTGCTCCGGCACGACCAACCGAATTTCCCCGGCCCGCCGCTGGAGCTGCATCGCCGGCCGCGGCGTCGGCAGCCCGAGTTCAACCTCCGGACAGATCGGCACGCATTGGAAACGCTGCCCCAGCGTATCGCACAAGAGCGAATCTCGCTTATGTTTGCCGTCGTATCGGCAGTCGCGTCCCAGCAGGCACGCCGAGACGCCGATCCGCACGGGAGAGTGATCGGGCATAATGTAGGTCAGGGCTTGCCCTGACAGTGGGGGCGGTTGTCAGTTGTCAGTTTTCAGTTTTCAGTAAGAAGTCGTACAGAAGTTACTTCCCGACTTGGCTATGAGCTATGAGCAGTGAGAAAGCTCATAGCTCAAAGCTCATAGCTCAAAGCTCATAGCTCAAAGCTCACAGCTCAAAGCCAACGCCCAAGAACTGAATCGGGAAGTTATTCCTGTACGAGTTCTAGGAAGCTGTTGTCCTTAACTGAAAACTGAAAACTGACAACTCTCAACTTCGTCAGGGCGAGCCCTGACCTACTCGCTTTCCATCATCTTGACGCGGTGCTGTGGGCCGGATAGTGCCATCAGGTCTTCTTCCTGCTTCGGCTTGAGCAGTTGGGGCTTGCCGACGATCGTGGCGGCGACCAGGCTCTGGCACGCGTCCTCGACGACGAGGCAGCGGAAGAAGGCCTGCTTCATGGTCGTCCCGAGCCCGCAGAAACCGTGGTTGGTCATGAAGATCGAATCGGCCTCCTTGGCGGCCTCGCACATCAGGTCGGCCAGTTCCTGCGTGGTGGGCGTCACGTAAGGCACGGTCGCCCGCCCGCCCAGGTCGTTGATGAACTCGGCAAACATCACCTTCTTCGACAGGTCGATGCCCGCGCTGACCACGCCGCAAAGCCACGGCGAGTGCGTATGGAACACGGCCGTCACGTCCGGGCGCACCCGGTAGATCCCCAGGTGCATATTGACCTCGGAGGTCGGCTTGAGGTCCCCGGCGACCTGTTCGCCCGTCTCGAGGTTCATGCCGCACAGATCGTCTTCGCCCAGTTCGTACAGGGCGAGCCCGCTGGGTTTCATCCAAACGCCGTCGCCGTCGCGGACGCTGATGTTTCCGCCGCAGCCGACGACCAGATGGGCATCGTAGATTTTCTTGCCGTATTCGATCAGTTCGTTCTTAATGGAAGACACGGTCTTGTCCTTGTGGTCGGGGTTATCCGTGAGGATGGACGATGATCTTCATGCCTTGCTGGCTCTGCATCGTCTCGAAGGCCTCGTTGATTTGATCCAGCGGGAAGTGGTGCGTGATGATCGGGTCGGTGCGGACCATGCCCGCCTCGAGCATCTTCACCGCCAATTCGTGATGCCGCGGTAC
>JABMRB010001143.1 GCA_013202865.1 Candidatus Nealsoniibacteriota bacterium
GATCTCCGACAGTCCGGAGAATTTCTGGTACGTCTGGTTCGACGCCCCCATCGGCTACATGGCCTCGACCAGGCAGTGGTGCGAGAAGCAAGGCGAGAACTTCGACGACTGGTGGGCCAGCGAGGCGACCGAGATCCACCACTTCATCGGCAAGGACATCACGTATTTCCACACGCTTTTCTGGCCGGCCATGCTGCAGACGTCGCGGTACAATCTGCCGACGAAGATCCACATCCACGGGTTCCTCACCGTCGACGGCGAGAAGATGTCCAAGAGCAAAGGCACCTTCGTACAGGCCTCGACGTACCTCGAGCACCTCGACCCGGCCTATCTGCGGTACTACTACGCCGCGAAACTGAGCAGCCGCGTGGACGACCTCGACTTGAACCTCGACGAGTTCGTCACCAAGGTCAACTCCGACATGGTCGGCAACGTGGTCAACCTGGCCAGCCGCACGGCCAAGTTCGCTACCGCCACCGGGCTTTCCGCCGAGTATCCCGACGACGGCGGACTCTTCGAGCAGGCCGCCAAAGACGGCGACGCGATTGCCGAGGCCTACGAGTCGTGCGACTACGCCCGGGCGATCCGGCAGATTCTGCTGGCGGGCGATCGGGCGAACCAGTTCGTCGAGCACAACGCGCCTTGGCAGCTTCGCAAGGACCCCGCCCAGGAGGACCGGCTGCGGGACGTTTGCACGATCGGCTTGAACCTGTTTCGGCAGTTGGTCGTTTACCTCTCGCCCGTGCTGCCGCGGCTGGCCGAGCAGACGGGTGAGTTGCTCGGTGAGCCGATCACGCACTGGGACCAGTCGAAGACGCCGCTGGTCGGCACGCCGGTCGGCAAGTTCAAGCACATGATGAAACGGGTCGACCGCAAGAAGGTCGACGCCATGATCGCCGAGAGCACGGCGTCGGAGCCGGTACCGGCCGTGGCCGCCGCGGCGGCCCAAGGCGACGTCGACGAGTTGGCCGCCGAGCCGCTGACCGAGACTTGCAACATCGACGACTTCATGAAGGTCGATCTGCGCGTTGCCGAGGTGGTTGCCGCCGAGGCCGTGCCGGAGGCGAAGAAGCTGGTCAAGCTCGAGTTGAGTCTCGGCGGCGACCACCGGCGGACCGTATTTGCCGGCATCAAGAAGGCCTACCAGCCGGAAGACCTCGTCGGCCGGCAGGTCGTCTGCGCGGCCAACCTGGCCCCGCGGAAGATGAAGTTCGGCATCAGCGAAGGCATGGTCCTCGCCTCCGGTCCCGGCGGCAAGGATATCTTCATCATCACCCCGGACGAAGGTGCCCGGCCGGGCCAGCGCGTGCATTAGGCCGTTCGTAGTACCGCATTCATGCGGCTTTGTTCGTAGTGACCGCATTCATCCGGTTTTGTTCGTAGTGACCGCATTCATGCGGTTTTGCGCTGCCAAACCCGATGAATCGGGTTACTACGAACCAGTTTACGGCGTCGCGAGAAGCACGTTGCCTTCGAGATCGCGCCACGTGGTCGCGTCGTCTTCGATGGATTTCTTAGCGAGATTCTCCAAATAGAACAACGTCGGCTCGACGATGTGCTGGTTGTTCAGGAACGGCTCGGTGTAGCGGATCGCGGCGAACTCGGCTTGCCCGATGTGGTGCTGCTGGCCGACGTGGTTGTTCCAGTCGACGCCCTCGGTGAGGAACCCGTGCGGGCCGTGGTGGTGCTTCGAGATCGCGCGGAGGATGACCAGCCCGTCCAGTTCGCAACGGCGGCTGAGCTTGGGATCGCGGCGGCGGGAATCGGCGGCCGCCTCGAAGAAGACCAAGGCGGCCTCGGCGTTCTCCCAAAGGTAGGACGTGTCCCACGACTTCTCCATGTAGAGCAGCCCCTTGGTCGCCACGCCGTTTCGGTCCTCGTGCATCTTGAACTGATCCAGCCCGGCAAGGCACTTTTGATAAGCGAAATTGCGGATTCTCCGGCACGTAGAAGGTTCGTTGCGGGGTGGACTGTTCGGCAACCTGCGATGAAGCTCGTGTCGTCAGACCGCAGAGGATTCCGGCCAACAGTGCAACGCCAACAACTCGTTGAAGAAGCCGGTTTGTCCTCGGGTGGCTGGGGCAAGGCGCAGCAGCGCCCCAGGTCCCGGAGTTTCTGGGGCACCGCTGCGCTTTGCCCCAGCCACCCCCGTCGTCTTTCAACAGGCTGCTAATAGAGTATCCCGACATGGCATTCTCCCGAGGGTTGGTTCACGAATCGTTCGGCCTACACGCCGCCGGTCAGTGTACTTAGCCCGGTTCTCTGCCGCAATCAAATGGCCATTTGTGTGGCAACGCCCTGCCGCGAAAGGTATGATTGACGGTCGTTTGTAGCGAGCCGACTGAAGAGGGTTTGTAGTGACCCGATTTATCGGGTCCAATAGACTAGAATGGCCCGAACGCGGGCACTACCAACAGTTCTATTGAAACACAACGCGGAATATGCCGGAATCGTTCGATCCTTACGTTCAATGGCTGGGGATTCGAGACCCCCAACGGCCACCCGACCATTATCGGTTGCTGGGCGTCGAGCCATTGGAGGCCGACCCGGATGTGCTCTCCAACGCCGCCGACCGGCAGATGGCCCACGTGCGGACGTTCCAGGCGGGCGAACATTCGGCCGAGTCGCAACAACTGCTCAACGAACTGGCGATGGCCAAGATCTGTCTGCTGGACGCCCGAAAGAAGGCGGCCTACGACGCACAGCAGCGGGCGAAACAGCAGTCCGCCGTGCGCAAGGACCTGCCCCCGCCCCCGCCGCCCCC
>JABMRB010001144.1 GCA_013202865.1 Candidatus Nealsoniibacteriota bacterium
ATACGAAAGAAGTGCGTTCCTGCACCCCACCACATTAGTTTGGGTGGCATGAACTTGATTTACGTCGACCGATGAGTGGCGGGCCTCGACGTAACATGTTGAAGTGAAACCAGTTCGGACGATCCTGCGACACGGGCCGTCGACGTAAGTGCGATAAGGCAATTCCTGCAAAACACGGGTGCGCGCCGATGTGCATAACTCGTTGTCCTGTAACGAGTTACGACGGAATCGCGACCTAATGTTGCTTTTGGACGAAAACCCGATCGATGATTCTGAGTTGATTCTAATCGACGTAACTCCTTATTTCAAGCCGACTTATTGGTCGCCTCGACCCAGCGGCGACCGTGGTCTGCAAATGCAAAGCAGCGTCAATAACGGCCCGAATCGCTGTTTCACCCGGCGCGGCCCCCTCTACGCGGCCGCGTACGTGCTGTATAGTGACGGCGGTGCAACCCTCCTGTCACGAGCGAGTTGGATTATGAAGTGCCCTTCCTGCCGCAGGGACGACGACAAGGTGATCGATTCCCGCACCAGCGAGGACGGTTTTGCCATCCGTCGTCGTCGGCAATGCACGAACTGCAAACGTCGCTATACGACCTACGAGCGGATCGAAGGCACGACCGTCAAGATCGTCAAGAAGGACGGCGCCCGGGAGCCTTTCGACCGCGGCAAGATCAAACGGGGGTTGGAGAAGGCCTGCTGGAAACGCCCGATCCCGGACGCCCGGCTCGAGATGATCATTGCGGAGGTGGAAAACGAGTTGGAGACGAGCTTCGACGCGGAAGTCGAAAGCCGCCACGTCGGCGAACTGGTCATGCAGCAACTCCGCGAGCTTGATCAAGTGGCCTACGTCCGCTTCGCCAGTGTCTATCGGCAGTTCAAGGACGTGCAGGATTTCGTCAACGAGTTGGAGCCGATGCTCGACGAATCGCGCCGTGCGCGGTAGGAAGTCGCCGACTCGCTGTGGCGAGACGAAGCTGCATCTCGGCGGAGCGAGACGGCTACAATCAGAGGAGGCTCTTATTCCATGGGCACCGAACTCCGCTGGGTCGTCAATCAATCGGCAAACTCCTTCTACACGGCCGACCTGATCCGCCGCGGTATCGATTTGCCCGACTCGGAACTGGTTGCCGCCCTGCGCGAACCGACGGCCAAGTTGTCCGCCACGGTAGACACGAACGGGCTGCCCGTCGAACTGTTCTGGCGTCATCTCGTTCCGCTCTCTGCCACGATCGGCAGTAACCGAGATCTGGCTAAGACCGTGTCGCGGAAGCTGATCGGCTCGAATCCACGAGTGGAATTTCTGGTCGACCGGTTGGCAGGCCGAATCTCGGACATCGAGGCCGCCGCGAATCGGGCGATGCCTCAACTCTGCGAGCAGGTGGCATCGCTCGGCGGGCGCTTGCAGCAAGAGTGGGCCCGGCATGGTCGCGTCATCCTGTCGACCGTAGCCCAACAGACCGACCAGCAACTGATCGTGTCGCAGGCCGACGTGATGCCGGTCTTTCCGTCGGGTGGCGGCGGCGGAACGTCCCACTTGCTCTACAACAGCGTATCGATCGAGGCGGTCGACGACGATCCGGTTGCCGAGGTACCCGAGGTGTTGCGGCTGGCCTGGCTCGTCGTGCAATTGAACGTGGATCTACCGATGTTCTCCGAGAACCTCCAACCGGGCCGGCGACCGTTGATCGCCGCGGCGTCGATGATCCCGCCCGTGCTCGTGGCAGCCGAAGGGGCGGAGTTGGCCCGTTACGACCTGCCGAGCGTAGCGGCCGCAATCGCGGCATGGCGAATCGAGGGTCCGCCGGGCGTCGATCTGGCCGAAGTCATCACGCTCTGGTGGTCGACGTACACCGAGGCACGCCTGCGCTGGAACGTGGCACTGACGGCGCTGGATCGGATGATTGTTTGACGGCGCGGCCGTTCAAATCCGATACTCGGGGCGCTGTTCCAGGAACCGCTCGACCCGATCGGTGCGCGAGAAGGCCATCGGCAGGAATTCCAGGGCCTGGCGGAGCCGGTCGTTGGGCTCGGCGCAACTGAACCGCAGGAACCCGCGACCCGCTTCGCCGAAACACTCACCGCCGAGGCACGCCACGCCGAACTGGTCGTCGGCCCCTTCCAGCAGGTACATCGCCAGGCCGTGCGACGTGATCCCCAGTCGGCGGCAGATCGGCTCGACCGACGGAAACACGTAGAACGTTCCGCCCGGGTCGAGGCACTTGACGTCTTCGATCTCGTTCAGACCGGCCACCAGGATTTCGACCTTCTCGCGGAACTTGGCCATCGATTGCCGGCTCTCGTCGTTGTCGTCACTCATCGCGGCGACGCCCGCCATTTGCACCAGCGGCGGCGTGCAGGAAAGACACGTATTGATCAGGTCGCCGAACATCCGGGCCGTTTCGGCCGGCGCCACGGCGAAACCCAACCGCCAGCCGCTCATGCTGTACGACTTGCTGAACGTGTACGCGGCCACGCACTGATCGAGCATGCCGGGCAAGGCCGTGATCGTGTGGTGGCGGCCGCGCCAGACCATTCGGTCGTACGGTTCGTCGCTGAAGACGGCCACGTTGCGGCCGCGGACCAGATCGGCCAGGCCTTTTAGGTCTTCTTCGGTGGCGATGCCGCCGGTCGGGTTGTGGGGGCTGTTGATGAAGATCGCCTTAGGCCGCGAATCCGTGGCAAGGAACCGCTCGACGTCGTCCAGGTTCGGGCGAAACTCGTTCTCCTGTTTCAGGTCGGAAAGCCACACACGGGCGTTGCGTCGGGTGATGTTTGGAATGTACGTCGGAAAGTAGGGGCTGAAGACCAGCACGCCGTCGCCTGGGTCGAGAAACGTCTCGCAGAAGAGCAACTCGAAGATCTTGGCCCCAGGCCCGACCACGATATTCTCCGCCGTGGTCGCGGTGCCGTACTCCCGGTTGACGAAGTCGGAGGCCGCCTGCCGCATCTCGGGCAGCCCGATCGAAGGGCAATAGTGCGAACGGTCGCCGGCGATCGCATCAAGCCCGGCCTGCTTGGCCGCCTTGGTGCTCGGAAAGGGGCTATCGCCGATCTCCAGTTCGATAATCTCCTTCCCCCCGGCAGCCAGTTCCCGGGCCCGGGCCAAGACGGTGAACGCGGTTTCAACGGTCAGGTTCTGTGCAAACTGGCTGATGGAGACGGGCATGGGAGATCACGGGCTCGGGGGTCGAGGGCGGGAAATGTGCCTCGATTCTAAGCGATTTGGCCCGTTTTGCAAGGGGCGGGCTGGAGGCGTGCGGATGTCTCAAGGATGGCTTGTAGTGACCGCATGGATGTGGTTGGCACAGGTGTCTTTCTTGGAGGCATGCTTCACCTCCAAGGAACTCCGTCGGCCACTTAAGGCTTCTCATGATTGCGGAACGTTCTTTGAAGCAAGCTCCCGGAATTCGGTGATTGTTTCAACCCGCCCCACTCGGACGCCACGTTTCAGCACGCCACTGAATGAAACATAGCCTCGTCCTTCCTCGTGAGCGGCCACGGCCTTCGCGTAGTCCTCCGCATTAAGGTTGCCACGTGCTCTCATCACTTCTTCATCCTGCAGAAGCAAGGCAAAGACGACTTCGCCCGAGCGATGGCCATCCTCCCCAACATCTCCATTCAACGTCTCGACCGTTCCGAAAAGGAACGCTGTCTCATGCTGCTCCTTCTGCGGTCGTAATTGTCGCTGGATGTCCTCCACTACATGGAAGTACTCTGGTTTGAAGGCTGCCACGGGCGCAACAGACGGAATCTTATACTTCGGTATGGCTGCCCAAGAGACCTCAATGGTTAAGTTGGCATTGTCCCGCGCCGCGTGCATCCTCAATAACTCGTCGCACAGATTCGACGTGACTGTCGGTTCGGCCGAATTGGCTTCCAGCATACCATCTACCCGGTCTTCTTCGATACTTTGCACGATCGCTTGGCAGGCTTCGATCAAGATGGTCGTCGTTGCCCGAGCGAAAGGCTGGTCTTCCCGCAGGAGCGGCGGCTCATTCATTTCCATCAGCGGACACACAGCCTTGACCACGTAGCTGCCGATCTCCGTTTGGCCCATCTTGCACACTCGCAGAAATTCCTCCGATTCAGACCGGCTCATTCGCGGATGGTGAGTAACCTTGTTGATAACCGAACACGCGGAAGACAATAGCGCGCGCGTCGCGCCTTTGATCAGGTCTGCTGCGTCGGCCATCGGAAGCATTCCGCCGGACACGTCTTCGCCCCCGACACGAAACCGTACAACATCCGAGTGGGTGGTCAGAAGATTGTCGAGCACTGTCTCTGGAGCGGATTGCTCCAGTGCTGCCAGGCGCAATACGACTTCTAGCAGTGCGTCAGCCCAAGCCGCATCCTGATCGATCGGGATGATCAACTGGCGCAAGTCTGCTTTCGGATGGCGGAAAATCCAAAGGCGCCGACGAGAGCCTTCCACAGGCTGCCAGCCGCGAGACTTAGCATATTCACGGACAGCAGTGGGTGAAATCTGCGATCCAAGCCGCGTGACAAGTTCTTTACCCTGCATAATTCAACTCCTCTTCCAGCGAAAGACGCGTCATAATGTCACGAAGTCCGCTGGAATGAAAGTGTTGATTCTCGGGAAGATAGACCGTTTGCCCGCTCTCGTTGTCGGTCGCCGCCGCGCCTCGCAAACTGACCCACCAGGCGCACTTCCGCATTGCCAGTTCGTCTTCAGACCATTTCAGCCATTCCTCGGGGTCGCGAGGTAAGAATAGTACGACAAGTATTCTGGGGGGAACGACCGTCTCCTTTCTCAACTTATTGTAGCGATCCACGCCCTTCAGAAAATACGAAATCCTCCCGTCCTTTATGGTCTGTTCGTCGATCGTCGCCTTCAACTGCACATCAAGAGCCAAGTCTGTCAGAACAGAATCGGGGGCAAACTGCTCGGTTCCTCGAATCATGGCGTCTATTCCCATCTTGTCCGCGTGCCGCCCTGACACTTCGCACGACATGCCTGCTGCGGCTGCTACGGCATGAAGATAGGCATAGCTCAGTTCCGATTCCGTCTCAATCGGTGGTAGCAGAGACATTGATTGGCCTCCCAGTGGTATCGTCCTCAACCTGTCAACGGCTGACCAGCAAACCCCATCAAATCGCGACTGCAACCGCTGCTGCTATTCGCTCGCCTTCTTCAATACCTGTTCGTTCCTGATGCCAACCGGTAGACTGCGTCGCCCAAAAGGCGCAACTGCTATCGCTGAAACAGGACTCCAGACACGTAATCAACCGAAGATCCCGCCACCCCCACACTGGGGGTGGCGGTCGTTAAACACCATTCGGAGTCTGACCTAATGGGCCGGGGATGTCAATCATCGGTCGCGTAACCGGGAGTGACTTTCAACTATTCAGCGCAACCACGCCCAGAGCGGCGAAAAACGGCCCCCGCAGAACCCGCCCACAGAATCACGTCACCGCGCGACTCTCGCAGCCCGGTACGCGGTATTCGTTGTTCCAGAAGGTTGCGATTCTGGAGATCGAGCGGCGGAGCTTCTGGTAGTGCGTCGACTTGGTGACGAACGCGTTGGCACCGGCCTCGAGACAATCGGCTACCAACTTGTCCTGCCCCACGGCGGTGAGCACAACTACGGGAACCGTGCGAAGCTGCCTGCGTGCGCGGATTTGCCGTAAGACCTCCAGGCCGGAGACGGCGGGGAGTTGCATGTCCATTAGCACCAGCCGCGGATGGTCGCCGCGGGAACCGGTCGGTCCTCGACGGTCGTTGAGCCGACCGTACATGCCACGACGCTACCGTGAGTGTACCAATCAGACTTGTCGGACAAGGGGAGTCCTGGGAGTTGTCAAGAAGAGTAGGCGCTGTGGTCCAGTGCCCCTCCAGAGGAGTTGTTGTGTATCCATCGATGGGGGGGGGGCTCAGCGATATTGCGACGCTATATCCTGTTGGGGGCAGGAAACTTTTCCGGCTTCTAAGTCGTCAGATTGTGGGGTCGGTGGCGGGCGTGCTACGATTTGGTAGTTGCAGAAAGGAACGTGATATGAACCGGCTTCGATACGGATCGTTGTTGTTGATCCTGGCGGCATGGCCCGGGCGGGCCTTGGCTGACGTGGATCTGGTCACCGTCCCCCGACGGGAGGCGACCCAGCTAACCATCTACAACTCTGAAGACATTACGATGGTCCGCGAGCATCGCCTGCTGACGGTCAAGCCGGGAGTGAATCGGATTCAGTTCACTTGGGCCAACACGCTGATCGACCCGACCAGCATCGATTTCCGTATCCTCGGCCACCAGGACAAGGTGGACCTGATCGATACCACGTTCCCGGCCGGTCGCAACGACGCGCTGCAGTGGAACATCCAAAGCCAAATAGCCGGCAAGCTGCCGGTCGAGATTCGCTACTTCACCAGCGGCATCACATGGACGGCCGACTACGTGGGGATCGCCAACCAGGACGAAACGGCGCTGAACCTGACCGGCTACGTCCGCGTGCTGAACAACTC
>JABMRB010001145.1 GCA_013202865.1 Candidatus Nealsoniibacteriota bacterium
GCGGCGCGGGGCGAGGTTTCGACCAGCCGTGTGCCCTTGGGGATCCGGTCGCAGATTTCCACGTCGTCGGCGTCGACCGAGCCGGTGTTGCGGATGGTCGTACGGAACGTGGCCGGGGTGCCGACCTGGATCTCGGCCTCGGCGAATTTCTGGATCGTCAACTGGGGGCTTTGCGGGCCTTCGAGCTGCCGGCGGCCGGGTTGCCCGGTGCCTTCACCCATCGACGTGCCTTCACCGGTCGACGCGGCGGCCGCCAATGGAGTCTTGGCGGCCGGTTGCGGGAAGGCGTTCGGCAATGCGGTGGCCGAACGCGAGGCGTCGTCGCGAGGCAGGATTCTGCCGGGCAGGACTCCACCGGCGGCTGGGAAGGGGTCGGTGCTCAACAGCGCGGGCTCCGAAGGCCTCGCTGCGCCGGCGCGCGGCATTGGATTGGGATCGGTGATCGGGTTTCCGTTGGACGGCTGGCCGAGGACCAGCGGACGAGTTGGCGACGATTGCAGCGGCCGTGCGTCGTCGGTCGCTACGGGGTAGGACGGCGACTGGGCCATGGCGTCGGAGAGTTCGTATTCGGCAGCGTCCGGCAACGTTGCCGCCGGAGTGTCCGCAGTCGCGCCGGCGGCCCGGGCACGAATGCCGAACGGGTCGAGCGCGGCCGCGCCGCCCGGTGGATATTCTGGGGCGGCAGCCGTCTCGATGGCACCGACTTGCCGGACACCGGCAGACGACGTGTCGGGCAAGATGTAGTCGGGCGGCACGACGTCGGACTTCGCACCATGTAGTTCACGCAACGGATTGTCGACCGGTGCGGCCGTCACCTGTCGCCGCAAAGGCGAGGCAGAGTCGATCGGCGTGAGCAGGGCCTTCGAGTTCGTTCCTTCGGCGCCGGCGGGACCGGCCGCTGTGTCGGCGGTCTCTTTTGCCGAATCTTCGGTCTCCCGCTGAGCCTGGGCAATGGCAAACAGCCCCAGGATAACCACAGTTCCCAACGCACCGATGCGGACAAGTATACGCTTCATGGGAATGTCCCCGAGAACGGATCTTAATCTAGTGAAAAGGCGCCGACTGGCGAAGCTGCGCCGAGGCACGTTCGCCCTGCCCGGCAGCGCGTCACTACCGGTAGTGACGCGGGTAAGTACCAAAAACAGACTGCCGAGGGAAGGTCAATTGCATCGGATTCCCACTAGCAAAACAAAGGGGTCCTTACCTAAATCGCCATCAACGAGTCCTGACCCCTTTGTTCTAGCCCGGGTCGTCCGGTCCGAATCGGCCACGATACTGCTCGGCGGGATACTTTTGCTCGTTCTTGGCCATTTTTCGTCGGATGGCGTCGGACAGGTCGATGCCCAGTTCGTTGGCCAAGGCCAGAGCGTAGCAGAGCACGTCGGCCAGTTCCTCCTCGACGTCGGCCAGTCGCTCGGGCGAGTCGGCCACGTGGCGCGACTCGTCCGTCGAGATCCACTGGAAGTGTTCCATCAACTCGGCCGTCTCGATGGCGATCGACATCGCGAGGTTCTTAGGCGAGTGGAACTGGTGCCAGTCGCGGCAGTCAACGAAATCATCGACCTGCTGCTTCAGTTGAGCGAGTGTGGTTTGGGAGTCGGGCATGGGGGATTGGGCGGAATATCGAATGTCGAACAAGGAGTGTTGAAGTGAGAAGGAAGTTCTGTTCGCAGCGTTTTCGGCAATGATTGAAGAAACCACGGATTACCCGGATGTCACGGATGAAATAGACAGAGCCTGGCATTTCGCCGCTTCCCATCCGTGTTGTCTGTGTAATCCGCGGTTCGTTTCTCTCTTTTCCCCCTTCTTACTTCACCATTCCTTGTTCGACATTCGATATTCGACAACAAACCATCGTGCCCCCGTCGTCCTACTCAAACCCCGGTAACAACCGCTGCAACGGGGGATGGATGCGGTCGTGGTAGCGCTGCCGGTAGCCCTCGGCCAGATGGATCATCACCTCCAGGACCAGCAGGTCGGCCCGAGTCATCACGTGACGCGTGCTGCGGGTGCCCAGGCCGTGGACCAGCTCCTCGAGGACGTGCAGGTGGAGTTGCATCGTCTGCTGGGCCGTCAGGCGGGCGTTGACCAGCAGGTTGCCGAGTTGCTGCAACTCGTCGGACAGATTGCCCGAGCCCATGATGATGTACGTCCGCAACAATTCGCGATAATGTGCGATGAGTTCGTCGGGCAAGGGGATCGTCGGGCGGGCGTCGACGGCGTCTTGGCCGCACGGCGGCGGACCTTCGCGCCGTAGCGATTCGAGTTCACCCAGCAGGGCCCGTTGCTGACCGAGGAGTTGATCGGCCTCGTCGTGCTCGCGTTGCAGCCGCATCTGCTCGGCCAGATTCAGCCGGCGGTTCTCGCGCAGCAGGTGATGCCGCTGGATTGCCCGGGCGGTGACCCAGATCAGGTTTCGCGTCGTGGTGGTGTTGACGCAGACGTATCCGTCGGCCCCGACCTCGTAGCAGAGCGGTGCCATTTCCTGTTCGCTCTGGTTGCCCAACACGACGATCGGCTCGTCGGCGCCGCCTGCCCGATAGCCCTCGATCAGTTCCATGGCGTCGAGTTGACCCGGCTCGTGGCTAACCAGCACGGCGTCGAATGCCTCATCTCGCAGCCGCGATACTCCGTCGGCCGTACCGACCGCTTCCTCCAGCACGACTTGCGACGCACTGTCGGCGGCAAACGCCTCGGCCAGCCATCCGCCGGTCCGCTGCCGCGTGGTGATGTACAACACCCGCATCACCGACGGCAGCCCGAACCCGGGCGTCGGCGACATTCTCGAGGCAGGCATGCTCTGCTGGAGCGAGACACTCATCGAATCGGTCCATATAAGTAACGGAAGCCAGACTGAGGGAGCGGTACTGTAGCGACGGGCGGCGGGCGGGTCAATGTCGGGAAAGCGAGATGGATTTTGATTTATCGGTCCCGGACAACGCCCCGGCCCTCGGTTAGGGCAACGGAATGCTGGATAATAGTACCACACCACCAGAATGTTTCCCCCAAATAGGGCGGTAGTCACCAGGAGGCCTATACTCGCAACATGTTTCTCACGCACGACTTACGACCCCACTTGCGACTTGATCCAAGAACTCAAGTTGACGCCTTTGGACGACGATGGTACTATATGGTAGTATCATTTGAATGCTGCCTTGGGGCAGGAATGGGAAGATGGCCAAGCACGACAAGGTCCTGAAGGATGTTTTTCACGAGCCAACAAAGGGCAACGTGGCCTGGATCGACATCGAATCGCTTGTAAAGCACAACGGCGGCGAAATGCACGAGGGCGCGGGTTCTCGTGTCCGCTTCTGCCTCAACGGTGTGCGGGCCGTTTTTCATAGACCCCATCCTGGGAAGGAGGCCGGAAAACGTACGGTAGAGTCCGTTCGCACGTTTCTTACTAATGCAGGCGTAGTGCCATGTTGAGCAAATACAAAGGTTATTCAGCGACGATCAGCCTCGACGAAGACCTGGGGTTGATGCACGGAGAGCTTGTGGGCATTTCGGACGTGGTCACGTTTCAGGGCAAGACGCCGAAAGAGCTTGTGAAGGCTTTTCACGAATCGGTCGATGATTACGTGGCGTTCTGCGAGCAGCGGCAGGAGAAACCGGACAGGCCGTACTCGGGACGATTTGTGCTGCGCGTCGCGCCGGAACTCCACCAACAAGCATCTCTTGCCGCAAAACGGGCCGGCATGAGCATGAACGAGTGGATCGCCAGGATTCTTGAGTACACGCTGGATCGAGAGATGGCTGGGGGAGAGGTAAGGCGGCCGATGTAATTGCATCGGTGCCGGTAAGGCCACCTTGGGAATGGATGCTAGAGCCGTCGAGCGAACGAAGTATTGTTGCACGGCACATTCTCGAGAGTCTGCAGAAAAGGAGTCTTGCAAGACTCTTCTCAGAGGGGGCGGAAGCACACGAGATCGAGTCTTCTGGAACACGTCGCATGCAGGAATTCGCTGACTTGGTCGGTGATAGGATCGGAGAACGGTTGTCGCACCAATATCCTGCGCGTAGTTCGGCTGCTCGGAAGAGGCAAAAGAAGAAATAGCTACTGCAAGCCTCGTGGTCTGATGCGTCTCTCGTCGCAGTGCAGTTGAACGTCTGGGACGCACGTTGCCCCCGGTGCTTCTCCCATGGCGTCGGGCCGCGAAAACTGGCAAAATGGGGGCTGTAAGGGTATGTAGTGACCCGATTTATCGGAGCGAACCGGTCGGAACCGCATGAATGCGGTCACTACGAACAAAACCGCATGAATGCGGTCACTACGAACAAAACCGCATGAATGCGGTCACTACGAACAAAACCGCATGAATGCGGTCACTACGAACAAAACCGCATGAATGCGGTCACTACGA
>JABMRB010001146.1 GCA_013202865.1 Candidatus Nealsoniibacteriota bacterium
CCCAACGAGGTCTACTTCCCCGGCCGGCTGCCAACGAACGGCCACGCCTGGAGCCTCGCGATCGCTGGCCTCGTGGATCGCCTTGCGCGAAACCACAGGTCGACGTCGAGGGGGAGCCCGGTGATCCGATCGTCTTCGAGATCGACAGCCTCGACGGTCGCCGGCATCTTCCGGTCGTCCGTGCGCGCCACGCGGCGTGAACGTGCGTGACGCCCAACGTTCTGCGCTACTGCTGTGCGCGAAGATCAGTTTCCGCGATTCTCTTCTCTCGTCTCGATTGTGAGAGAGCAAGCCGTTTTCACGGCGTATCGAGCGTGCTCGCGTGCTCGAATCCCCCCACAACTGGCCCAACGGACGGCAACTGTGTGGGTGGCGAAAGTCGATGGGCCATTACAGGGGACAACTTTCTCGCGCTCCCCCGGGTGTGTTCACCCGGGGCTAAATCACGGAGGAAACAGCGTTTCAATCCGCCGTCACGAACGCCAGCAGGTTGCCGACGATCTTCCTCGCCGAGGCGGGCTTGTAGCCGAGCGAGCGGTAGTTCTCGATGCCGGCCATGGCGGCGGACAGGTCGAACTCGGAATAGATGACCGCCGGACGGTTCTTTACCCGGGCGATCAGCAACTTCTGGCCGCGGGACTCTTCCCCGCGGCGACGCAATAGCTGCCGGGCAGGAAGCTTCAGCCGGATGCGATCGCTGAGGTCGGCGCCGCCTTCAAAACGGCCCTCGGCCAGGAGGTGATCGGCCGGCAGCGGTTCGAGCGTGCCAAAGATCGCCTCCAGTTCGCCTCGCGCCGACGTGGCGAATTCAGACGAACCGGCGTAGGCGTCGACCAGCAGTGTGCCGCCGGCGTCGACGTACTTCTTCAACGCCGCACGCTGGGCGTCCGAGAGGTGCAGCCGATGGCGGCCGGTCAGGTGCAGCAGCCGAACGTCCTTTAAGTCATCCGTACCCAACGACACGGGCGGGACCTCGACCAGCTTGCCGCCGGTGACGTGCATCGCGTAGGGTGCGTATTTCTGCCAGCAGAGGGTCGCGGCGTTCCAATCGCGCGGGTTGGCGGCGTCAGCGGGCGAGAACTTGACGCGTGCGATCTTGATCTCCGTCTCGCGCGGCTTGGCCGCCGGTGTGTCGGGCAGAATCGACGCGAACTTGCCCTGCAAGGTGCCCAGGTCGGTGGCGTAGAAGAGCAGATTCATCGCCAGGCGGAAGGCGTCGCTGTCGGTGCGGTTGACCTGCCAATCGGCCGAGAGGTACTCGCCCGAGAGCAGCAGGAAAGTTCGCGAGCCATCGGTGGCACCCCGCAGCCGGGGCCGATTCTTCCACGGCTGCTTCAAGACGGTGTAGATGCCGTGTTCGGCCGGCAGGGGCTCGAGCTTGCAGGCCGGATAGTCCTTCGCGGGAAACATTTGCCCGACGAGCCGTTCGATCGACTCGGCGAACGGGCGGCTGCGGTCGGTCGGCTCGGCGAGGATGGTGCCGCCGCGCAGCACGTACTCGCGAAGCTTGAGCATCTCTTCCTCGCCGAACTTCACCGCCTTGGATCCGCTGATGAACAAGATGGGGGCCTCGAACTCCTCCGCCTTGGCGCGGATCGAGACGGTCTGCCAATTCAGCGGCCGCTCGTAGGCCGACCAAAGGTGTTTACTGAGGTTAGCCAGGTCGCGGGGGTTGAGATTCCAGTCGTGGCCGTCGCCGTACTGGAGTTTTTCGATCGCCACGGGGGCCCCGCCATAGACGAGAAACAACGTGCAGAACGAGGTCCCCACGACCGGTCCGCCGTAGCGTCCCAGCGGGAACATGCCGTTGGGCAGTTGCGATTTCAGCACGGTCAGCGATCCGCCGGCAAACCAGTCTTCGCCGCCGATCGTCTTCCGCCCGCCGGCCACGCCGGTGCGTTCGATGCCGTAGAGGTAATAGGCGGTGTTCTTGTTTCCGGTTGCATTGCCCAGCCATGTCATGCCGCGCTCGATCGACGCGAGCACCTCGGCGGCGTCGCCCTCGGTGAAGGTTCGCGGGCTCTCGGCGCTGTAGAAGCTCTTGCCGTGATACATATCGAAGACGAGGAACATGCTCGCCAGTCCGGCGGTGGCCATGTTGGGTGTGGACGCGCCGGTCGTGTAGCTCCAGCCGCCGTCGGCGTTCTGGCAGTTGCGGAAATGCTTGGACATCGTGATCCAGAACTTGTCACCCGGCTCGAAGCCCGCCCTGGCGGCCGCCCAAATGCCGAGCACGCCGTACTGGGTACAGGAGTTGTCCCAGTCGGTGGATTCCATTTGGTATCGCCATCCCTCGCGCCACCCCCCTTTGCGATCACCGAGCGCGGCCAGGAGCCACTCGAAATCGGCCTTGAGCAGTTCGCGGATTCGCTGGTCGTATGGGACTTTCCGCAGTGCATATTCCCAGACGTTAGCTCGAATGCCGCGGACGTAGGTGTTGTTCGGCTCGATCTTGGCAAGCCAATCGAGTGCCTGCTTGAGTTGATCATCCGAGGCCGGGTGTCCTCCGGCGGCGAGCATCGCCAGCGTGGCCAACGCGGTCGGCCCGCCCAGATCTCGCCCGTTGGACGTCTCGCCGATCGATCCGTTGGGCAGTTGCTGGCTACGAAGGAACATCACGGCATCGTCGATGGCCGTGCGGATCTTCTTCGCCGTGATCGGCTCGACAAACGGTTCGTGGACCGCCATGGCGGCGCCAGGCGACAGTTCCCCACGGCGAATCACGCGGCCCTGCGCCATGGCGAAGCCGGGCACGGCAAGTAGCAACATGAGTATCAAGAGTTTGTTCATAGAAGCCATCAACGGTTCTCCTTCTCAATCTCGTTGTTGCGAATCTGCTCGATGACCCGCCGGTTGATATCGAGTTGCTGTCCTTGCCGCTGGTTCATCTGCTGGTTGCGGAACTGCTGCAATTCGTTGAAGTTTTGCAGTTGGTTCGGCCCGGCCTGCTGCAACCGGTTGACGTCGTTCATGCGAAGCTCCTGCGGTCGACGAAGCTCCTCCATCCGCTGCTCGCCCTTGTTCTCGACCACGATCCGCTCGTTGTCGATGTTGGTCGAAACGGCCCAGCCGAGCTCCTGCGCCCGAGCGAAGTCCTTGTTGTTTCGCAGCAGCTCCATGTACTCCGGGCTGAAGAGTTTCACAACGCGCGTCTTGCGGTCGCCCTGCTCCTCGGCGTCGACCCATTGGCCGTCGCGAAGATAGAACACCTGATCGGCGAACTGGCGGACGTTGCCGTTGACCACGACGTTGCCGCGGCGGTCGCGGTAGTTATTGCCGCCCTGGGTGGCGACCACGCGATTCTGAAGCTCCTTGTCGTTGAAGGCCTGGTTGACGGCCCACTGGCCGGCCTGCAATCGATTGGCGTATTGCATCAATCGTTGGGCCTCGCCGACGGCCGTCTCGTTGCTCACGTCGACGTCGAGCATGGCAAGGAACTCCGTGTACTCGGTGACGATGCCGAACTTCTTGCTCAATCGCACGACCTCGGTGATCAACTCGTCGTTCTCGCCGTGCAAGCGGATCTCCTGCAGCAGGAAGCCGATCTTCCGGGCGGCCCACAGCGGGGCCACGAAGGCGTTGGACTGGCCGTCCGGCTCGGCAGGCAACTCCGCGCGGCAGGCGTATTCGGTCGATTTGCCGGCCAACGTGCCGCGAACGCGAATCGTGTGCGTGCCGCCGCCGCGATACCGCCCGAAGACCATCACTTCGCTGCCTTTGAACAACGCCGGCAGCTTCTGCGGGTAGACCGCGTGGGGCCGCAGTTCGCCGAAGTCGATCGCCACACCGGTTAGCACGGGGTGCGAGAGCCGATCGTAGAGCGTGGCCACGCGGGCGTCGATCTCCTCGTCCGGCCCGACGTACTCGCTGCTGCCGTCGGTGGCCTCGGCCAACTTGTCGAGCAGGTGGGCGTTGACGTCGTGTCCGACGCCCATCACGAAGATCCGCGTCGCGACCGGCTGTACCGCCTTGACGCTCTGGAGGATATTCTCCGGCACCAACTCGCCGGCCGTCGGCGTGCCGTCGGTCAAGAAGATCGTAATCCGCGGGCGGTCCTTTTCCGGCTTGCCTTCGACAACCTTGGCCAATGCGCCGCCGATGTTGGTTCGTCCCTTGGCCACCACGCTTTCGATGAACGTCTGTGCGGCCGCCAGCGCGTCGGGCGTACGGGCAACCGGGGCGTCGCGGAAACTGACGACTTCGGTGCCGAACGTCACCACGTTGAAGCGGTCGCCCGGGTTGAGCCGATCGAGGCAATACTCGATCGCCGCCCGGGCCTGTTCGATCTTTTCGCCGCGCATCGAACCGCTCGTGTCGAGCACGAAGATAACGTCCTTTTCGATCGCCTTCTCGTCGGCATCGCTGCCGGTGGGGTTTCCGAGGAGCATGAAATAGCCGTCGTCGTCGCC
>JABMRB010001147.1 GCA_013202865.1 Candidatus Nealsoniibacteriota bacterium
ACGTTGGTCAGCGTGACCACGCCGGTTAGCACCAATACGCGTGTGAGGGGTTTGAACATTGCTTGCTTTCCTTTTGACTGAATTGTGGGACGATGATAACCAACCAAAAACTGTGTGCCCGACGCCGATACGTCGCCGCCGGGTGTTCGGATCAAGAGATTCGCGGCGGGCACATTGCCCACGGATGCAACGCGCAGCTCGCCCCGATCAAGCTGCACGACGGCCTCGTCGACGATCGAGAAGCCGGCCGTGCCGGTCGGCTCGATCTTCCAGGCGGGGCTCAGTACAACGGCCTGTTGCCGAGGCCCTGCTCCCTGCTGCGGCGGACCTTTCCAGACAACCGACACCGCCCACCAGCCGACGACGATCAGGCAGGCAGCCAGGGTCGACGCCACGGCGATCCAGCGGGGCAATCGGCGGCGGGGGACGGTCCTCGATGTGCTCGCCGCCGGCCGGATGAGAGGCATCTCGGCCACCACGGGCGCTTGCCCAGCGGGCGGAATCCCCACGGCGTTTTGCTCGAAGTATCCCTGCAACCTCATCGCTCGCAGGTAGTAGCGACGCGCGTCGTCGTGTCGGCGGAGAACGTCTTCCAGGCGTGCGATTTGCTCGGTGGTGATCCGCTCGCCGCGAACCGCGTCAATCAACTCCGTCAGTTCGTGCATGTCAAACGGTACGGTGTTCATTTGACGGCCTCCGCTGGTACGCTTTCACCCAGTGCCAGGTAGACACAACGCGTGAGTGCCCGGTGAATCCGGCTCAAGGCTCGGCTGACCGCCGACTCGCTGCGACCGGTCGCCGCGGCCACGCTCCGATTGGTCGCTCCCGGCTCGTATCGCCGTCGAATGAGGTCCCGCTGGGCGTCCGGCAGTTTACCGACACACGATTCGAGGGCCTCCAACTCGGCACGCGACTCGGCCCCGGCATGGACCGCCTCATCGGCCAACTGTCGAGTGATCTCGTCGCTGAAGCGGATGCGATTCCGCTTCGCCTTTTTCTGATGATTGAGCATGACGTTCTTTGCCACCCGATAGGCCCACTGGTCGAACCGCGTTCCCTCTTCGAATTGATCGATCTTCCGCCAGAGGATCTCAGCGACGTCCTGAAGCACGTCTTCCGCATCGGCGCGGTACAGCACCACGGTACGGATATATCCGTAGATGGCCGGTTGCCACCGGACCCAATGACGACGAAATGCTTCGTGTGGTTCCACGGTTGTCGCTCTCAACGCCCGGTGTCGGTGGCAGGCTTCTCGGCCGGTTTGCCCTTGGCCGTGATCTTCTTAGGCGAGAGCAGACGCACCCCACCCCGGCCCCGGAGAACGTCGTAGGCGGCCCACACTTCGTCGCCTTTCTTCATTCTTGATCCGCCCAGAGACATGAAATCCGGACCCTCGACCGTTTTCGGCACTGCGACCTTGTCGTCGTTGATCGGCGCGCCGATGACGGTATATGACACGACGTCCACTTTCGTACCCGTGTGACCGCAAGTCGGATTCAAGCCGCAATTGGCCGTTCTCCCCCTGCAATATCCAACTCGCTTCACGCCGCTCACCTTCAAGTGCAGGACGGCGACATTCCTCTCATTCGGAGCAGGGGTCCCGGCCAAGGCCAATTCCGCGGAAAACTCCTTGCGCAGTTGCTCCACAGTCGGTCGGGCCTCATCGGCCGCTTCCCGCTTGAGGGTGATCTTCTTCGGAATTACCCGACCCGCAGCAACCATTTCGGCAAAGCTCGTGTGGGAAAGCGAAACCAGGGCAACGATGACCGACAATAGCAGTGAAACTCTCATTCTAGCACGTCCTCTCAAGAGAATCTGTAGGTGCCGCGGCAAGCCTCTGCTCGCCCGCAAGGCCGTTGCCGTGGCGTTCACTTAATAGATGTCCGCAGGGCAGAGAAGTTTGCGGCAATTCTGGAAAGATTGGACACGGTAGCATCAATATCGGGATGGAAATGCGGAAACGGGAAGAGCGAACCGCGGATTACACAGATAACACGGATGGGAAGCAGCGAAATGCGATGCTCAGACTATTCTATCCGTGACATCCGTGTAATCCGTGGTTTCTTCGTGGTTCTCGACCGGCAGGGGAATTCACTCCGACGGCAGGCCGAGTGCAAAGACCAACAAGCACATGACAGCCAGAAACGCGAACGTGGCAAGCCGGCTCGCCCGTCGCGGAAGGTCCTTCGATTTCCACGCACCCAGAAAACGGCCACGGCGTCGGGCGCGGCCTCGAAGAGATCCTCAAACCGACTTAACCGACCACACGAGAAATGGACCTACTTCTCTTGGTCCTCGTGCTCCTGCTCCATGATTCGTGCCATGTCGGCGACGACATCGGGATGTTCGGAGGCCAGGTTCTCCCGCTCGGAAATGTCCCTGGAAATATCATAGAGTTCAATAGGGCCGTCCGGGTTCTTGAAGGTGTTCAGCCGGATACCCTTCCACTTGCCCTTGAGCACCGCCTTCTTGCCGCCACCCTCGTAGAACTCCCAGAAGAGGTGCTCGTGCTTGCTCTGCTCTGCCTTGCCCAGCAGTGTCGCGACCATCGATATTCCGTCTGTCTTCGGGCAATCCACGCCGGCTAGTTCGGCCAGCGTGGGCATCATATCCTGGAATGCCGAGACATGGTCGCTTTCTCTGCCCGGCTCGATGGTGCCCGGCCAGACGGCGATTGTCGGAACTCGAATACCGCCGTCATAGAGATCCCTTTTCATGCCGCGGAGTTGCCCGTTGGAATCGAAGTACTCCATTTTGTGCCCGCCTTCCTGGTGCGGACCGTTGTCGCTGGTGAAGATCACCAGCGTATTCTTCTCCAGGCCGATCTCTTTCAGCTTGTCGAGTATCTCCTTAACGTACCCGTCGATATAGCCGATCATGGCGGCGAACCCTTTTTCCGAGTCCGGCCAGTCCTTGTCGGCAAACTCGCCGTAAGATGGAACCTCCATGCCTTTGCTGCCGCCTTCGTTATTCGCGTGGGGTATGTTCAGCGCGTAGTAGAGGAAGAACGGCTTCTGCCGGTTCCGGTCGATGAACTGGATGACCTCTTTCTGGCAGAGGTGCGGAACGAAGTCGACTTTCTTCTCGGCCACACCGGCACCGGCAGGCACGTTGCGCGTCTTCCATCGCTCTTCCCGTACGTTTCGCAGCGGCACTTCCTCGCCGTTTCTGATGATGAATTCGGGGTAGCAGTTATGGGCATG
>JABMRB010001148.1 GCA_013202865.1 Candidatus Nealsoniibacteriota bacterium
GTCATTCGTGCTTCGTCATTTCCCTTCGTCATTCGTGCTTCGTCATTTCCCTTCGTCATTACCGCTCGGGCTATCGCCTCCTGCGACGTCGGAAGAGCAGGATCGCGATCCCGGCGCTGGCCAGCAGTGCAAACGTGGTAGGTTCGGGGACCGGATGGACGGTGATGGCGCCGGGAAGGTCATTCTCTCCCAACTCCCACGACCAATCCAAGCGGAGGTAATCGTCCACGTTTGCCTGGTTGATCGGCAGCCCGGGCACAATAATCCGGCCCAGCGAAATCGGCCCGTGAGAAACCACGGCCGTGTTCAATTCACCGACCCGGTCGTCGTTGTCTGTGAACAAGCCGCCGACGTGCAGCGGCAGCGGGCCAGTGGCGCCGGACGGATCGTCGGGCCCGCTCATTATGTCTGCGTTGGTGTCGACGGCGTACAGCAGCCAGGAGGTGACGAGTTCGTACTGGACAACGACCTCACCCGTTTCGGCCCAGTATTCGACCCACGCTCCGGCGCCGTCCGGCGGATCGTCGAGCATCGCGGCGGGATCGCCCGGGTCGGCCCAACTCGGGACCGAGACAGAAAGAGAGACCAACCCTATCAGAAGGGCGGTGCAAAGAGCTTTCCACATGATCGCTGCCTCCGGACAGTATGATGCGTGACACTAGGAACCGACCAACACCGAACACCTCTTCTCTCTCATCTGCGTGGTGTCCGGCTGTGCGACAAGATCGTCAGATCTCTCCCTACCGGAATAATCCGAAAACCCGTCACGACTACCCAGCTTATCATAACTGATAGAAATTGCAAGCACCTTTAGCCAGGATTCCAAAGATTTCCTGCATCGGCGTCCACATCTATTTTCGTAAGTCGTTGTGATATAACGCTTTACAGACCTGCGAATGCAGGCATCCACCCCCCCTTCTCGCTTCCAGGCAGATCCCGACAGCGTCATGTCGCGGGGTTCCGCCTCGCTGAAGCGGAAGTTGAGGTGTTGTAACCGGTAAGGTCGTCCCAGTGTACTGTCAGAGGGGGGCTGCCTCGTAGTGCGCTGCGAGGCAGAGTCCAACAGCGAGACGTCAAGGCTTGGTTCGGCGAGTGCCCCGCGCGTCGTCCCTGCAGACCTGGGAATGCCACGAGTTTCTTTCTGACCCGATCCGCTTGGTTGTTTGACGCAAGCGAGGGGGATAGGGTAGGATAATCGATGTCCTCGGCCCGAATTGGGTTCGGGCGGAACGCAAACCGAAGGTGTTGCTCCGGCAAGAACCGGCAAGAAAGCGAGTACGAAAATGTTACGGTCCCTTCGTCTCTCGGCATGGGTTGTCACATCGCTGTTGATCTTGGGTGCAATTCCCATGGAAGCGGCGCTCGTGGTCCTTGTGAACCAGCAGTCCGACTGGTACTACCTCGACGACGGCTCGAATCAACAGACGACGTGGCGTGCGGAGACGTTCGATCACGTGGCGGCCGGATGGCAATCGGGCCAGGCGTCGTTGGGCTACGGTCTGCTCGGCCCGACCGACACGGCGGTCGCGCCGACGACGATCCTCTCCTTCGGTCCCGAAGAGGAGAATAAGTACGTCACCACGTATTTCCGGCGCAGCTTTGACGTGGACCCCGCCGACGTGGATCGCTTTGCCCACTTCACACTGGGGCTGCTGCGCGACGACGCGGCGGCCGTGTATCTCAACGGCGTCGAGATCTACCGCGACGCGACGCTTACGCCCAACGCACCGTTCGACGAGTTGGCCAGCGGTACGGCCATTGGTGGGCAAGACGAGCTCACGTTCATCGAAAGGATCTTTCTTTCCGACGCGTTGCACGCCGGCACCAACTCGATCGCCGTCGAGGTACACCAGATCAACGTGACCAGCAGCGACGTCGGCATGGACCTGTACCTGATCGGCGACGACGAGGAGATCGATCTCGGTGCGATCGGTCTGCCGGCCTCGACCGGGTTCGAGGAAGCGTTCGTTGGTGCGATCTCGTTTGAACGCGATGCCGGAGAGACGGAACTGGCATGGACCTCCAGCGGCACCGGCACGGTCGCCTGGGTCGACGACGAGTTTATCGGCAACCAGTTCCACCTGAACGAGATAACCGAGCCGTTCCAGTTGACCACTGAGAAGATCAACGTGACCGGCTACTCGGACGTGCAAGTCTCGATCGACCTGCGGACGTTCCTCGCCACCGGCGCCTTCGAGCCGAACGACGAGTTCGCCCTGAGCATGATCACTACAACCGACGGCCTGGACTTCGACACTGTGCCTTGGATGCAGCTTAACGGTGCCGAGTTGACTGCGCTGAACAACGAAGAATTCGGGCCATTCACGACCTTCGCGTCGCCGTTCGGATTGGTCGACGACGACGTGGTAAGCCTGAGCGTCGTGATCGACGCGATTGCCGACTCGACCAACGAACACGTACTGTTCGACAACCTGCAAGTCACCGGCGCCATGCTCGAGGAACTTCAGTGGGTCGGTTCCGACGGGGCCTGGGGGCAGATTCTCCCCGGTCCGCCGCAGTTCTCCCTCTGGATCGGCGGCGCGGCGGACGCCTTGCCCGTCGCCGACTCCACCGTGGCTGTGATCGACGAAGGAGCGGTGACCGTCGACGCGCCGGCCGAGGCCTACCGCCTGACGGTCAACGGTGGCAGCGTGGCGATTGGCGCCGGCCAGTCGCTGCTGGTCACCGCCAACGCGACTTTCGCCGACGGTACGTCGCTGTCGGTAGGCGACGGCGGCACGCTGGACGCGGGCGGCACGCTGGACTTCGGCGTCGGCACGCTGACGGTCGGTTCCGACGCCACGTTGATCGGTGCCGCCGGCGTTGAGGTGGCAGCGGGGACGACGCTCGAGATGGGCACTGGGGCCACGTTGCGCTCCGGCGGCGGCTCGATCGACCGGGTGGTTACCCACGGCAACGTCACGTTCGACGCTTCCGGCACGGCCACGTTGGGCGACCTCAGCGACGCCGGGATCGCGCCCGGCACGTTCACCAAGCAGGGCACGGGAACGCTTGTGCTCGGCGCTGTGTCACCCGCGGAGAGGACCTTTCGCGTCGAGGCGGGCGTGCTTTGGGACGGAGGGCCGAATCCGTTGGGTGGGGCCAAGGCGGTTACACTGGCCGGCGGGACGCTGGAGATCGAAGGCGGTGTTGATATCGTTCGCCACTACGGCGCGCTGGCCCACAACGGCTACATGAGGGGCCGGCAGGACGGCGACCTCAATTTCGAGGGCAACGGTGGATTGTTGGCGATTGCTCCCTCCGGCTCGGGGCTACTGACCAACGGTCCCGGCGACCGCGGCCTCGATTTCAACAACGATGCCGACTTCCGCGGCGCGGGCGTCGGCATCACCGGCAACGATAATTACCAGAGCACCTGGACGGGCGGGTTCAACCCCTCGGTCACCGGCACCTACAACTTCACGATGCAGACCCCCCGCGACGCCGGATCGCTCTGGATCGATCTGGACCGGGACGGCCTGTTCGAGAGCGGCGAAGCGGTGGTCTGGGCGCCCGATAACAACCAGACGGTCAGCGGATCGGCCTACATGGTTGCCGGCGAAACATATAACGTCGCCATCGGTCACGCGGAAGCAGGCTGGTGGCCGTGGGGTTCCCAGATGGAACTCCGGTTCGCAACTCCACCCGGCGGCGGGATCGAAACGATGACGACGGTCAAGCCGGGCGACCCGGCTCAGACGCAGTTCTGGTCGACGCAGACCGAAGGCATCGGAACGGTCGATCTGACCGACATGGACCTGACCGTGACCGCCGATTCCAGGCTGCACCCCATCACCGATCTCGACGCCCGATTCGGCGAGTTAACGTTGCAGACGGGCATATTGACCGTCAGTGGTGCCCCCGACGGCGTAGCTTTCGGTTCGACGACGCTGCCCGAATCGGCCACCGCAACCGGTTTGCACTCCGAGGTGGCTGTCGATCCGGGCCACCTGACGATCCATGCCGGGCTGCTGAGGACGTCGGGTATTGCGATCGCTTTCGACGGAACGACCATCCCCGCGGCGGCCGTGGCCGTATCTTTGGACCCCCGAACGGCGACCGACTACGGTGTGATCGACGGCAACGGGGCCGCCGTAACGATCTTCAAGACCGGTCCCGGGGAGGCCGTTCTGGACAAAGCCAACCAGAACCTCTCGGCTGCGACGTTTGACGCCCAAGGAGGCACATTGGTGATGAGCGGCCTGGCCGCATGGGGCGGTTCGACCGACGTGCAGCTTTCCGGCGGCACGATAGTGATCGCGCCGCAGATCGTCACCGGCGCCCGGCCGGGACTGACGCTCGGCTCGCTGCCCAGCGGAGCGAGCGCGGACGAGGTTTCGCCGAATCCGGAGAACATCGGCGTCGATCCACTCGGTCCGAGCATGGCCGAGTCGGACGCCGCGCCGCCTTGGGCCGAGAACACGACCTTGGTCTACTCCGGTCAGTTTTACGATGCCGACGGTAGCGTGTCGTTCTACGAGAACTTCGACGACGCCGTCCAATTGAAGGTCGGCGGACAGGTGGTGCTCGAAGACGGCACATGGAACATCCCGACCTCGTCCGGTGCGCTGCAAGTCATCCCCGGCTGGACCGATTTCGAGTTACGGCTCTACAACGGCGCTGCCCAGGCGGGGCCGGCCGACCTGCTGTTAGGGTTCGGCTACGACCCCACGGGCGCGGCCGACGGCAGCACGAATCCGGCCGACTACACGCATCCGCAGAACTCCAGCCCGGCCGTTGCCGACGTGTTTCGCACGCTGCGGTACGGACCGGCCGACATGACAACACACCACGTCATGCTCACTGCCGATTCGTCGCTGACGGTGGACCCGCGGCAGGAGAGCCTTGCCCTGGGACCGCTGACTATGGAGAACGGCATCCTCACCACGGGCGGATCTCCGGTGAGTTTCACCTCGACGACGATCGTCGCGAACCCTTATGAACGCACGGTGGGCTTCGACACCACCGTCGACACAGTCTCCGGGCCGATCGACGGCAACGACAGCCCGGCGCTGATCGTCAAGGCCGGCCCGGCCGATCTGCTCGTGGATCAGCCCGGCCGCAACCTCGACTACGCCCGATTCGAGGTCACCGACGGCCGGCTGATCGGCGTGTACAGCTCCAATCCGTTCGGCCGTGCGGCGTTGCAGGTAGGCGGTGGAGAGATCGTGCTCTCGGCCGGCGCGGCCGCGCCGCCGCTACTGGCATTCGGCAACGATTTGTTCGTCGCGGCCGACGGCACATTGACCGTCGGCGCGGCCGGCAACGGTGCGCCGGGGCCGCGGACCGTTCTCCTGAGCGGCCCCAACGGCATCGGCTTGAACCAGGGCATATTGACGGTACGGACGACCGACTACTACAGCCTGTTCGTCACCGGCCGACTCAGCGGCTCCGGCGGCATCCGCGTGGAGCAGGGCGATCTGACGCTTTCGGGCGGCGACGCCGGTTCGTTGGAAGTGGCCGGCGGGAACGTCCACCTTGCGGCCGATCTGGAGGTCGGCGTGGCCGATGTGAGCGGCGGACTGGCCGACACGGGCGTCAGCCACCTGATCGTTGCCGATCGCCTGATCGTCGGCCAGACCGAGTACGCCGTTGCCGCGCCGAGTACGTTCACGGCTGCCGGGGCGAACCTGCTCGCCGGTGTCGACTTGACCGTCGCCGGCGGTAACCTCACGATCCGCGACACGGGCGGCGCGTTCGGACCGCTGGCCGCCAGCACGAATATCACGGTAACGGCCGACGCGCAACTCGGTGTCGATCCCGGCGTGACCGAAGCCTGGCTCGGTAACCTGACCGTCCGACAGGGCACGACGAGCCTCGTCCTCGCGCAGGCAAACTTCGCATTTGCCGACGTGACCGTCGCGGACGGCGCGACGATCCTGGGCACGCTTTCGGCAAGTCAGACCGTCGCACCGGGCGGCCACGGTACTGTCGCAACCATGGCCGTCGACGGCACGCTACAGTTGCGTGCCTCGGCCGTGTACGCGTGCGACGTCGACCCGGCCCAGACGCTGAACCACGACAATATCCTCGTTCGCGGAGGCACTGTCCGCCTGGACGGCGAGTTGTCGCTGGCGACGCAGGGTGCCCACCTGTCCAACGCCAACTTGGGCCATACAACACGGACGATCATCAAGGCGGAAGGCACGGCCACGATTGTCGGCCAGTTCGCTACCGTAACGCCGGAGTACGGTTCCGACCCGGCGAATTTCGAGGCGGCCCACTTGGGTGGCGGCGTCTTCAACGAGCGCGTTCGATACGTCGGCGATCCCGGCGCCTACACGGCCGTCGAGGCCGACCTGTTCACCGCCGGCGGCGGCGACTTCAACGGCGACGAACGGGTCGACGGGCTCGATTTCCTCACGCTCAGCAGGAACTGGACCGCGCTGGGCCAACCGGCGAATCGGTCCTGGACCACCGGCGACTCGACAAACCTGACCGGCACACGCGACGGCGACGGTTCCGTCGATGGCCTCGATCTGTTCGATCTAAGCGCGAACTGGACGGGTGACCCGGGCCCCGCCGACTCCACCGCGTCGTGGGCAATCGCCGAGTACAACCCGTCCAGCGGAGAGTTTATCATCAACGTCGACAACGTGACCAGTTGGTTGATCGTCAGCGACGGTCTGGTCGTTCCCGGCCAAGCCTCTGCCGTGCTGCCGTTGGTGGTCGGTGGCATGGTGACCGACAACATCAACTACTTCGGCGAAGCAACCCTCTTTTCACCGTTCAGTTCCGGGCCGGTCTCGTTAGGAATCGTCGCCGAAGCTGGTCTGACGCACATCAATCAGGGAAACATCGACGATTACTTCACGTTGCGGTACTCGGCCGGGCTCGGACAGCCGACTCAGACGGGCCTGATCAACGTGCTCTCCACGCCGCCGGATTCCTGGACCTGGGACGATCAGGCCGGCACGCTCGTGGGCGCCGGCACGATCCATACCGACTTGATGGAAATCCACGGCCGCGTCGCTCCCGGCACCGGCGGTGTTGGAACTCTGACCCTCGGCAGCGGCACCGTCGAACTGACTCCTTCGGCCACCTACGACGCCCAGGTCAATCTGGCCAAAGCCGACGCCGACCGGATCGAAGTGTCGGCCGGCGGCACGCTGCGGCTGGCCGGGACACTCGTCGTCAGCGGTATCGATCGCACCGACGCGGGGTTCTGGGCTTCGAGTGCCTCGCGGAGGATTGCTGCAAACTCCGGCGGAACGATTGCGGGCGGCTTCGACAACGTCATACCGGCACCTGCGGCAGATGAATCGTCGCACGTCGGCCAGGGCGCCTTTCTGAGGGGCGTCGATACAGCGTCTGACAGCGTGGATCTCGACCTGTTCATCGCCCTGGGCGGCGACGCCGACGGCGACGGGCAAGTCTGGTTGAGCGACTGGGCCGCGTTGCGAGCAAAATTCGGCAACACGGGTACCGGCAAGAC
>JABMRB010001149.1 GCA_013202865.1 Candidatus Nealsoniibacteriota bacterium
GCCCTATACCACAACCTTGGAGACCTCCCTGAGCCAGAATTCACCCACGAATTCTGCTGAAGAGGCCTTCTTTGTACGTGGTCGCATCGCCGAGCAGGCCGAGCAGCACCGGCACGGCCGCCCCGGCCTCCTTGCCCTTGTGACGAAGCTGCCGCACCCCAGCCACACGCTGCGTGGGGTCCGGCGAGCGAAGCAGTGCGATGCTCTTGGCGACCTCGTCGGCCGCGTCCTCGGCCGCTGGGATTGCTGCGGCAGATAGCCAAACTCCGAGCAAAACGGCCAGCACGCCATGAATTCGTGTATTCATCTCGCATCTCCCCGGCAGGTGAACGTGGCACAGACGAAGCCTCCTCTTGGACGCCGCCGGAGCAGAAGAAGTTCCGGCAGACGCGTTTTGGGTAGCAGCGATGATTTTCCGCGGTCGGCTCTGCCATTCGGGGAGACTTGTTCGGAAAAACGTCGGTGTTGCGCAGCAACCGGGAGATACCGGGCCCGCTCGGTTCACGGCAGCGTTTCGTCGTAGAACTGATAGTCCTTGTGATTGTGCAGGTGTTTCTCTCGAACCGGCGGCGACTGGTAGGCGTTGAGCCAGCGGGCGGCCCTCGGCTGGGTGAAGTACGGATGGTCGGCGGTTAGGCCCGGGTGCTTTGCCAGAATCGTGTCGAGCTGTCGGCGAACCTCGGCGTGCTCCGGGCGGCCTTCTGCGCGACGGTAGCCGTGGCCGTCGTGGCTCGTGCCGCAGAAGTAGAAGCGACCCTGGGGTGCGTCGAGCAGCGGGCAGACGACCTCGAGCAAGTGGGTCCGTGTGCGGACCAGCCGTGTGCCGCCGATGCAAGCGAAGATGTGCTCGCGATGCACGTCGGATTGCCCGGTCAACAACGGTTTGAGGCTCTTGCCGTCGAGCGGGTAGCCTGCGGGCGGCTTGGCTGCGGCGAAGTCGACGAGCGTCGGCAGGACGTCGGCCAGATCGGAGATCTCGTCGGTGGCACCGCGCTGCTTGATGCGGGCACCGCAGACGATCAGCGGCACGCGGCAGCCACGCTCCAGGCCGCGCGACTTGGCGATCACCGCGGTGCCGTTGTCCGCACAGAAGATGAAGACGGTGTTGTCCGTCACGCCCAGGTCGCGCACTTTCTGTTGCAGCCGGCCTACCAGAATATCGATGTAGTCGTTCAGCGCACGAAATCGCCGCGGGAGATCGTCTTTGTCGCCGCCCATCTCGCCCGGCTTGCCGTAGATGGGACAAGTCGTATGGCCGCCGCGCGTGCCGTGTGGCGCGACCATCGGATAGTAGGCCAGGAACGGTTTGCCGGCCGCGACGCTTCGTGCCATGAAATCGCAAAGGAAATCGGTGAAGATCGCCGGGCCGAAGTCGTCCGGCCCGGTCGGCACCACTTTGTGGTTGCGGACGATGCACGGATGCCAGTAGCGCGAGGTCGTCGTGTCGTCCTCCCAAGCACCCTGGTGCTTGGGGCTGCCGGGCAACCGGCTGAGTTCCTTCTGTCCCTCCCAGAGGCAATACTCATCGAACCCGACGACCGGCTCGCTTGGGTGCTCGGCACCGCCGATGTGCCACTTGCCGGCCACGGCCGTGGCGTAGCCCGCCTGCTGCATCAACTTGCCGAAGCTGTGATGATGCCGAAACAAATCGTTGCTGCCGTCGGCCTGGGGCGTGGCAAACCCGTTGCTCCAGAAGCCGGTCCGCGAGCCATAGCGGCCGGTCATGATCTGTGCCCGCGCCGGGCAACAAAGGGCCGAGGCCCATGCGGTGCGAAACATCACGCCTTGCTCGGCCATTCGATCTAAGTTGGGTGTCTTGGCATCTTCGCTGCCGTAACAGCCGAACATCTCGGGACTGACGTCGTCGGCCATAATCAGCACGATGTTGGGGCGTTGGGCACCGGCGGCGAAATCGACGGCGAATAGAATCGCCACCACGGCCGCAAGGAAACGTGTGGTTTGAACGGTTCGCATAGTGTTGGGTTTCATCTCGTGATTGTCGTTGTTTGTCTTTTGTTGCAAGCAACCATCCTTGGCCGCGTCAGTGCGTAGGATAGCTCGATTTCGTGGTCCCGGCAAGCGGATTGTTCGCCGCTGGCAGCCGGTCGCCGGCCGGAGCCCGGTTCACCGGGCCTTCCGCCGCAGGCGGTATTAGGCCCGTGCTTCAGCACGGGTTGACCGGCGGTCAACCACATCCACCGCGATCACCCGCTTCCCGCCCGCCGCTGGAGGCGGCGGGCGGGACGGGGGCGGGGGTGATCGGCGCGTCGCAGCCGCCCAACCCGACGTAAACGTCGGGCCTAATACCGCCTCCGGCGGACAAGGACCGTAAACGGCC
>JABMRB010001150.1 GCA_013202865.1 Candidatus Nealsoniibacteriota bacterium
CAGCTAAGGAGTCGATACACAGCATCCCAAGAAATCACCGCCACAGGTTGACGGTCGGTTCGGGATGCGGATGAACGCTGCCTCCGATTAGCAGTGCAGGAAGACTGGCTGTCGCCTCAGGAACGAATTCTGAAACTCAACTCACAACCACTAGCTTATCAGAACCGCCGGAGAAGTCAAACAATCCAAGTGAATCCCCCCGGTCTAGGGAGAGAACCGCCGGAAATCGGCCTCAGCAGAGGGGCAACTCGGACGGGAGAGACCCGAATCGATCCCGTTGACCAGGCTCCCGGGATTCGCCGATCCTGCCTGGAAGTAGCCATGGTGTCGAACGGGGACGACAGCTTGACGCGACATCCTCCAAGCCGTAGGCTCAACGGGGAGCAGGGGACCAGAACTCCGATCTGTTTGCAAGGATCTGGACCATATCATGCCGCACCTAAGCAGCAGCTTGGCAAGCGGTGTCCAAGTCGGACTGGGTGAGGCGGTAGCCTTTGAGTTTACAATTACTCTGTATCGCGGCCTTCTATCTGTTGATATTCGCGGTCGGCGTCGGTGCGGGTCGGCGACGGCGCGGAGACGGAAGCCCACAGGATCTCCTGCTCGCGGGCCGGCGGATCCCGCTGTTCGTCGGCGTCTTTACTTTGACGGCCACCTGGGTCGGCGGCGGCTACATCAACGGAACGGCCGAGGCCGTTTACGATCCCGAGCAGGGCCTCTTCTGGGCACAGGCTCCGTGGTGCTACGCGCTCGCTCTGGTGTTGGGCGGACTCTTCTTTGCCGGAAAAATGCGCCGGCTGGGCTTCACTACGTTGCTCGATCCGTTCGAGATCCGCTACGGCCGGCGCGTGGCCGCAGGCTTGTTCCTCCCGGCCTTGCTGGGTGAGATCTTCTGGAGCGCCGCCATCCTCGTTGCCTTGGGGACCACGTTCGGGACGATACTGAACTTGGATTTCAGCGTTTCGATCCTGATATCGGCAGCGGTCGCCATCGGATACACGGTCGTCGGCGGGCTGCGGTCGGTCGCCTATACCGACGTGGTGCAACTGCTGTGCATTCTGATCGGATTGGGCATCGCCATTCCTTTTGCTTTGAGCCGAGCGGGTGGAAGCGAAGTCGTCGTGAATTCGTACTTCGAACAGATGCCGGCGTTTCCGCAAGGCTCGGCAGTTTGGAAGTGGACCGACATGGCACTGATGCTGATTCTAGGCGGCATCCCGTGGCAGGTATACTTTCAGCGCGTGCTCGCCTCGGAGAACGCAAAGGCCGCGGTTCGGCTTTCGTACGTGGCCGGAATCGGGTGCGCGGCGATGGCCATCCCGGCCGTCCTGATCGGGGCGATCGGCGCCGTGGCCGACTGGTCCGCGACACCCGCAGGGGCCCCGCCCCAATCCGCGCTGGTCTTGCCCTACGTGCTGCAATACCTCACGCCGCCGGTGATTGGAATGATCGGCCTGGCGGCCGTGGCCGCGGCGGTCATGTCGTCGGTCGACTCTTCGATTCTGTCGGCGTCGTCCATGTTCGCATGGAACGTCTACCGCCCGCTGTTTCGGCCCCATGCCAGCGATCGCGAAACGCGGTGCGTGGTGCGCTTCGCGATCGTGGCCGTGGGAGTTGCGGCAACGGCACTGGCGCTGTCGGTCGGGTCCGTCTACTTGATGTGGTATCTGTGCGCCGATCTGGTCTACGTCATCCTCTTTCCTCAACTGCTGACGGCACTGTTCGACCGGCGCGCCAATCGCACGGGCGCGATCTCGGGTGCCGTGGTCGGCCTGATACTCCGGCTCGGCGGCGGTGAACCCTTTCTCGGACTGCCAACGCTGATTCCCTACCCGCTGCAAACGCCCACCGGCTGTCACTTCCCCTTCCGCACGGTGGCCATGCTTGGCGGACTGGCGACGATTTGGCTGGTTTCGCGAGCCACGGCAAGCCGGGACGCGCCTCGCCCGCTGACCGATTCCCCGTCGCACGCCCCGGATCGCTCATGAGCGCTCGCGGCGCCCTTGGAACGTCAGAAACAGACTCATCGCGAAGTAGTACGCCACGTAGAGCAGCGAGGCGTGGACAAGCCATGGCCAGGGCTCCGGAAGTTGCCAGATGATGGCAACGATCATCACACCCCATGCCGAAGTGAGCGCGATCGTACACTTCTGAAAGTGTGGAGTCCGCGAAGGATACAGGTACTTCACGGGCACAAAGACCAGCACGATGAGCAGCCCGACGATGGCCAAATTGGTTGTTGCATCGAGCCCGAGCGCCATCAGGTAGAGGACGGTAATGTTCCAATACGAGGGAAACCCTTTGAAGAAGTGGTCGGGCGTTTTGGCGTCCGCTTGACAGAATTGAAAGGCCGAAGTCACACAGACGGCCGCCGCCATCCACAACGAAAGTTGCTCGGGAAGCAACCCGGCCCGATGCATCAGCAGCGCGGGCACAAACACGAAGGTGGCATAATCGATCGTGTTGTCCAGCAGCGTGCCGTCAAAATTGGGGAGGACTTCTTTCACTCGGGCCAGACGTGCAAGCGTGCCGTCGACGGCATCGATCATGACGGCCAGCGTCAGCCACGCGAACGCCGAGCGCCACTCTTTCGTCCAGCCGGCTTCCATCGCCAGCAAGCAACAGACGATGCCGCTGGCCGTCAGCAGATGAACACCCCAGGCCATCGCCAGATGCAACGTCCCGTAATTACGATCCTGCTCCCGATTAGAAGCCCGTATTCGTTCGCTCTCGCTCATGGACCGCCGCCGGATACGCCTGATGGAAAGAGCCCCGCCGAACAGGGCAACGCCCATCAGCATAGCCCAATGGGCCGGTTCGAGCAAGCGGCTCCGGGCGTCAAGTGTCTCGATGCGCTACCGGTGCCTCGATATCGCCCAAAGCGAATTGGATCGCATCAAGGTAGAACTGCATGATCGTAGAGTTCCACCAGATCTCGGTACGATGGCCGAACTCGCTGTAGAACACCCGGCGGCGACTTATCCATGTAGGGCGTGTTCCAGATCAGCACGCGTCGAGGCTTCTCCGGCCGCACGCGGGCCTTCTCCGGAGCGGCCTCGCGGATTCGCTTTGCCTGATCCGGCGAGAGATCTCCTCGGGCGGAGATCGCACCGGCCAACATCGCGCCAACCAGGAGCGTGATCTTCGAGAGATGTGCGGCTATCATGATCTGTGCCTTCGATTGTTCGGGGATATGCTTAGACTCTCCATCCCTGACGATGATCCCGCCGCAAGGCCGCGGTCGCCTCGTCGTCACCCACGCATTCCATGGCCACCGGATCGTACTCGATCGGCCGGTCGAACTGGGTCGCGACGTTGCCCATCAGCACAAACTCGGTGAGCACGGCCCCGTAGTCGAAGTTCGACATCGCCGCCGGCCCGCCTCGACAGGCGTCGAGCCACTCCCGCTCGTGGCTGCCATGGCGCGGGAGCGTTCGCGGCGGCGGCTGGTAGTCGGCGAACTGCTTCTCGGGCAACAACGTGTACGTCGAGTTGTGCCCCGTCGAGTGGATCTTTCCCTTACTGCCCACGACCAGGCACCCGGCGAAGTCCAACCACGGCCCCGGTCCGCCGGCGATCAGCTTGCGTCCCAGCAGCGGTTCAATCGTCTCCCGAAACCCGGGCCCGTTCATTCCTGCGTGCCAGTGTACCGTAACCGGTGGCATGTTTCCCCGCGCGGGGAACTCGTAGTGGATGATCTCCCACTTAGGAAACGTAGCACGTACGATCTGGGCGACCTCGGCCCGAATGCGAATCCTTGGTGTCGGGCTCTCTTTCGGATCGGCGTACCAGAGCGAATTCAGCCGCAGGCCCATGAACGCCATGTTCGCCGAATGGATGGCCCAGTTGCCCAACTGCTGCGTGCCGAACTCCCTAAGATGGTGCCACTGCATCCACCGGCGATGATACGGCCGTGCCTTGCGCGGTCCGAGCCACAGGTCCCACTTGAGTGTCTCGGGCACGGACATGCTGTCGGTGGGCAGCGGGACGTTGCCCACGCCCGCATTGGTATTCCAGACGTAGACGTCGCGGATCTCACCCAGGTCGCCCGACTGGATGATCTCGACCTGTTCGCGAAACGCACCGGTTGCAGTACCCTGGTTGCCCATCTGCGTGGCCACGCCCGTCTCGGCGGCCACTTTGCGCATGATCCGGGCTTCGTTGACGCTGTTCGTCAGCGGCTTCTCGCAGTAGAGGTGCTTGCCCATCTTCATGGCCGCCACGCCGCACGCCGCACGGAGCGTGGTGGTGGTCCGGCGCGGCGACGATCACGGCATCGATCTCCTTTTCTCTCTCCGAGAGCATCTTGCGGTAGTCGTAGTATCGCGGCACCTTGGCCATCTTCTTCAGCGACTCGACGGCCCGCTGATCGTTTACATCGCAGACGGCCACGACGTTCTCGCCGATGCGCGGGATCGTGTCGGCGAACCAACTCCCGCGCCCACCGATCCCGACTAACGCAACGTTCAACTTCTCATTGGCCGCATAACCGCGGGCAAGACCCTCCGGCAGCAGCCAGAAAGCCAGCGGTGAAACCGACAACGACTTCAGGAGTTTGCGACGGGTGATCGGATGCGACACGATCCGTCTCCTCGGAGGTTGTGAATCATCCGGAAACGACTTGTACGATGGGCCTCCGAGCCCGTCGAATCCAGGGGATCTCAGCTTGGTTCAGACGTCGGTAACAGTTTAGCATGTATTGCCCCCACAACTATCACTCCGCTGCCGCCTGTTCGACTAGATGCCTCTTGAGATTCCGGGCTCAATACACCACCTCTGCACTCCTGTTTTGCGGGCGCGGAAATCGCTTCCTCTAGCATGGATCCAAATCAAAACCGCGGAGAATTCCGGCCCCAAAAGACCCCAGGAAGTGGACACGATTCAGGCGCGCTGTTACAATAACCGCCAATGTGGGCCTGGGTCGGCTTCGGGCGCATCCGAAATGGGAAATGCTCGATTACACGCATACTGAGTGAGGCAGCGTTACACGTTTCATTAGGGAGTTCGATTCCATGCGCTACACATCCAGCCTGGTTCTATTCTTGGCCGCAGTGTCTTTCTTTTGTAGTTACACCCGGGCAGACGAGCCTGTCAAAGTGTTTATCCTCGCGGGCCAATCGAACATGGAGGGCAAGGGCAGGCCGGAAACGGGCTACGGCGGCGCGACGGGGGCTGTCGGTAGCCTAAGGTATCAAGTCAACAATGACCCGGCCAACTACGGCCATCTCGTCGACGCCGGAGCCAATTGGGTTGCTCGCGACGACGTCTGGATCTGGTCCACGACCGACGGCGGTGAGAAAGGGAATCTTACGGTCGGCTTCGGGTCGAATGATTGGATTGGGCCCGAGTTGGGGTTCGGCAGCGTGGTCGGCGATTTCTATGACGAGCAGGTCCTGCTGATCAAGACGGCCTGGGGCGGCAAGAGCCTTGCCGTCGACTTTCGTCCCCCCAGTTCGGGCGCTCCCGGCGTGGGCGTGGACTACAACAACATTCTCAGCAACGTGAATTACGTCCTGGACAATCTGGCGGCCGAGTTTTCCGGCTACAACGGTCAGGGTTACGAACTCGTGGGTCTCGGCTGGCACCAAGGATGGAACGACCGTGTCAACCAGGGCTTCAACGACGAGTATGAGGCGAATCTGGCCAACTTCATCCGTGACATTCGCGATGACCTGGGGGTTGCCCAGCTTCCTTTCGTCCTTGCCGAAACCGGCATGAGTGGCTACTCGGAGACGCATCACCGGGCCCTCTCGCTGATGGCGGCCCAGGCCGCCGTCGCCGACGCGGCCAAGTATCCGGAGTTCGCGGGTAACGTGGCCTTTGTCGAGACCAAGGGGTTCTTTCGTGATTCAAGCCAGTCGCCCAACGGCCAAGCGTATCATTGGAACAGCAACGCCGAGACGTATTACCTCATCGGCGACGGCATGGGTGAAGCCATGATGACCATTGTTCCCGAGCCCTCTTCCATGACCATGGCGATGGTTGCCTTGGTGCTAAGTTCTCTGGCTCTGGCCTTCCGCCGACGTCGCAGCTTCGCCGGTAGCCCCGGTAGTTCACGCTGAACGGACGGCTGACGGGGCTAACACGAATCGCGGCTGTTACCCGAGAACGGACAGAATTGAACCACCCCGGAACGACCACCCAAGAAATAACGTAAGCCCTTGAGAACAAAGAGCTTGCGCAAGTTGGGGAACTAGGATTTGAACCTAGACTAAGTGATTCAGAGTCACTCGTGCTGCCGTTACACTATTCCCCAAGACGGCCGGAAGGCCAAAGCACCGATAACGTCCTACAAGCGTATATGGGGAATTGGACAGCGTCAAGGGGGGAAAAGTTCGGGTGGTTGACGGCCCCATGACGGCGGGTCTAGAATCCTATGTACTGGGATTCCGCCTAAACTGACGGAATCCGGCCACCGGCACGCACTTTGGCGGGCCGAAAACTCGTTTCTTAATCCCACCACAAGTCATTCCACCACAAATTGGGGGCCTGCCATGGCCGTTTTGCGGGTGAACCAGGGGCCCAATCCCGGGCAGTTGCTGGCGATCGAGGGTGAGTCGATCGTCCTGGGCCGGCATCCGGATTGTGACATCGTGCTTGAGTCCGGGGCCGTCAGCCGACAGCACGCGCGCATCTCGCGAATCGGCGGCGACTTCTTCGTGGAGGATATGCACAGCCGCAACGGCACGTTCGTCAACGGCCGGGCGGTCGTCGATCGGCAGTTACTCAGCGAGAACGACGAGCTGGGGGTCTGCGAAATGACGCTCAGCTTCCACCTCGACCCGGCCGGCCCGCAGACCGACTCCTCGCAGACCCTGAAAGCCGAACCCGGAACTTCGGCACTCGTGATCGAGGACGACGGAGACGAGGCCTCCGCCTCGCGGATCATGTCGCAAGTGGACGTTTCCTCCGGGTCGACGGGGCTGCAATTGGAGGTCAACTCGCAGGCGAAACTGAAGGCGCTCGTCGAAATCTCCCAGAACTTGGGCCGGGCCGTCGGGTTGGCCGAGGTGCTGCCGAACATCCTCGACAGCCTGTTTGTCATTTTCCGCCAGGCCGACCGGGGATTCGTCATCATGAAAGATCCTAAGAGCGGGAAGCTGGTGCCGACGGGTGTAAAATATCGGCGGGAGACGGACACGGATACCATCCGCATCAGCCGCACGATCGTCAACGGCGCGATGGAGTCGCGCAAAGCGATTCTCTCGGCCGACGCCGCGACCGACTCGCGATTCGATATGGCCGAGTCGATCGTCGACTTCCAGATTCGCTCGATGATGTGCGCCCCGCTGGTTAACCGCGACGGCGACGCGTTGGGCGTAATCCAAATCGACACGCTCAATCGGCGAAGCCGGTTCAGCGACGAGGACCTGGACGTACTGGCGAGCGTGGCCTGTCAGGCGGCCTTTGCCGTGGAAAACGCCCAGTTGCACGAAAATGCCGTGCGGGAACACGCGATCGCCCGCGAACTGGCCGTGGCCCACGAGGTCCAGCGCGGGTTGCTGCCGGCCGGGCGGCCCGAAATCGAGGACTACGACTTCTTCGACTTCTACGATGCGGCCAACGAACTCGGCGGCGACTATTACGACTACATAGAGATGTCCGGTGGGCGTTGGGGGGTGGTCGTAGCCGACGTGTCGGGCAAGGGGATCGCGGCCTCGTTGCTGATGGCTAAGCTCTCGGCCGAGACCCGTTCGTGCCTGCTCGGCGCCGCCACGCCCGGCGAAGCGATCAGCCGGTTGAACAAGACGTTCTGCGGCAGCCGCTGGGAGGACCGTTTTGTGACTCTGGTGCTGACCGTGCTCGATCCGCAGCGGCACGAGGTGACGATCGTCAACGCCGGGCACATGCCGCCGTTGCTGCGCCGCGGCTCCGCCGAAGCCAAGCTCGAGGCCGTCGCCGAGGAGGAGACCGGGTTGCCTTTGGGCGTCGATCCCGATGCCGCCTACGACCAGTTGACGCTGGCGCTGGAGCCGGGTGATTCGCTGACGCTCTACACCGACGGGATCACCGAAGCGATGAACGACCAGAACGATTTGTACGGTCCGGGGCGTCTCTGGGACCAGGTCAGCGCCTGCACCAAACCGGTCGGCGTTCTCGGGCAAGTTGTTCTCGACGACGTAAAGCGCTTCGTCGGCAGAAGGTCGCAAAGCGACGACATGTGCCTCGCCTGCTGGGGGAGGAACTGAGGAATTGAGAAGTGCCGAGGCACTCCAATGACGTTTGTTCACTATTCACCGCCTGCCCCGCCCGGTGTCTAATTGTTGCCCACTTTTTTTCTCGGACGGAAACAATTGGCGCCGGGGCCGAGGGCCGGATTGGCGCAACGTGTTGTGCGTCAAGGGTTTCCGTTCGGGGCGGCGTTTGGCCTGCGGTCCGAATAGGCAATTTTTCTCCGCCTTTGACTTTCATCGGGTCGCGATGCGATCGGCGGGACTTCTCGTAACACGTTGTCACGTCAGCAGTTAGGTCGTCTCCTCGGCGCTTGACGCGCCCATCGACCACGGCTGCACTCGGCCCGTTCTTGCGGTTTGTAAGTCGTTGTGTGCAAACGGTTTGATGAATTGTTGCGCAGTTTTTCCGGATTTCGGGTATCTGAAGTGCAACAATTCGATTCGGCCAGTTTGTAGTACCGCCTTCATGCGGTTTTCCCATCGTTGAACTCTCCCAATGTTGAACCCGATCAATCAGGTCACGGCGAACCACGCCGGATCGGTCCAGACATATCGACAAGTGTATCGTATGCCCACCGTCGTTTGAAGGCGAGAAATTGGGCCAGTGGCGTGCCACCCGTGAGATTGGAAGCGAGACGGCACTAATCACTATTCAAGCTTTGACCCCAAGTGCCTCTCTCGTTCAGTCCCCGTTCCCGGCAGAACGCCCGAACCGTCCCGCCGCCACGTAGCTGATCGGCCATCCTCTCCCGCCAAGCCCGCTCCTTATCACCATCC
>JABMRB010001151.1 GCA_013202865.1 Candidatus Nealsoniibacteriota bacterium
AATCCCGCCAAGAGCGTCGCCATCGCCGCCCGCCAGCAGAGCCCCCGGACCACCTCAATCGGTTCGCGCTGATTCATGCCGACACTGTATCAGCCGAATCCCGTTCGGGCAAGGTGCAGGTCTAGGGTTCAGTTGTCAGGGTTCAGCATTTCGCTTCCAAACGTTACCTCAAAGTCCTGAACTCTGGACCCCGAACCCCGAACCCTATTGCTTTGCTTCCGGCTCCGGTCCCAATCCATACTCGGTCCAACGTTCGGCGACCAGACGGCGGATTTCCTCACCGGCAACCGCCGCTACGGGCCATGTGCCCGTGCGTTCGCCGGGCAACTTGGCCGTGGCGTCAATGGCCATCTTGTGCTGCAACCGGTCGAGCGCGGCCGCCGGATCGAGCGGGTCGGGCGGGCCCTGCTGAAAGAACACGTCCCGGCCGGGGTCCACGTTGACGGCAATCGCCCCGAGTACCTGTTGCGGGTCGCGGACGTCGATCCCTTCGTCGACGACCACCAGCATCTTGGCGAACGTCAAGCCGGGCGACCCCCACGCCGCATGGGCCACGCGACGTGCCTGCCCGGCGTGTGTCTTGCGGATCGCCAGCACGGCCCAATGCCGGCCGGCTCCGTAAGGCGGCAAGTCGTAGTCGACCAACTCGGGAATCGACTTGCACAGCAACGGCAGAAAAATCCGTGCCAACGTCCGCCGTATCACGCTGGCTTCGTGGGGCGGCGGACCCGAAACCATGGCCGGATAGACCGGGTTGGCCCGTTGCGTGACGGCCGTGACGTGCATCACCGGTACCGGCCGGGGCAACGTGTATCGGCCCAGCGGACCGCACAACGGCCCGGCGGTTGTCGGCGGCTCGGCCGGATCGACGTAGCCTTCGATCACGACGTCGGCCTCGGCCGGCACTTCCAGTTCAAGGCTGCGGCAAGTGACCACGTCGATCGGTTTCTCGCGAAACAGCCCGGCCAACGCACAGACGTCTGCCCCCGGCGGCAGCGGCGCGGCAGCGGCCAGCAACACGGCCGGGTCGCCACCGAGCACGGCGGCCAACGGCATCTTCTCGTTGCGTCGCGCGTATTCGGCCAACAGCCGGGCCGGTTCGTCGTGGGCCGCCCAGCATACGGCCAGCCGGTCGCGGTCGAGGACCTGCAAGTCGTATCGCCCGCCGATCGGTTGCCGCGACTGCGGATCGGCCGAGAAGGTTACGGCCGCGGTGATCGTCGGGGCGGTTTCTTCGGCGGCCGATTGCAGTACGGGCAAGTTACCGAGTTCGACGTCGCTGCCGAGCCGCACGACCTGTTGACACGGCCCGGCGCGAGCGTGGCGCGGCGTCACACTGCCGAGCGCGGCGATGTGGGGGGCCGTCTTGAGTTTCTCGAACCAATTCTCAGGTTGCAGCGGATCGACCAGCCGGTTCATTCGCTCGATCACTTCCGGCAGCGAGTTCGCACCCAGCGCCCGGCAGATTCGCAGTTCCGTTCCCAGCAGGTTGGTCAGCACGGGCCCATCGTGGCCGGCGACCACACCGAACAGCAGGGCGGACCCCCCCGTGTGGGCTATCTGTCGCGTGATTTCGGCCGCCTCTCCTGCCGGATCGACCTGGGCCTCGACGCGGACCAATTCCCCGGCGTGTCCAAGTTCTTCCAGAAAATCGGCCAAACAGCGGTGTGACATGGTGAGTATTGTAGAATTGTAGTAGCAAAAAGGGAATCCATGCCACGCCTACTAAACGTCTACGCCCTGCCCGGGCTCATCGACCCGGGCGAGTTGGTCGGCGGTACGGCCGTCGTGATCGACGTGTTGCGGGCGTCGACCACCATCGTCCACGCGTTGTGTGCCGGCGCACGCGAGGTGATTCCCTGCGAGGAAGTCGACGAGGCCTGGGCCCTGGCCGCCGCCCTGCCTACCAACGATGTCCTCTTGGGCGGCGAACGCAAAGGCATACCGATCGAGGGTTTCGATCTAGGCAATTCGCCGGAGGAATACACCCCCGAACGGGTGAATGGGCGAACGATCGTCTTCACCACCACCAACGGCACCCGGGCGATCAAGTGTGCGAGTGAGGCCCGGCGGGTGCTGATCGGTGGTTTCGTCAACGTCTCGGCCATCCTGCAGGAACTGATCCATACCGAGCAGATCCATCTGGTCTGTGCCGCCACGGCGGGACAGATCGGCCGCGACGACGTGTTGCTGGCCGGCATGCTGGTCGACCGGATCATGCATGAGAGCGGGATGATCGGCCGGCAAAATGCCCAGGCCATCGTCGCCCGGGAGGAGTGGCTGGCCGCGTTCGCAGTGCCGACGGCCATCGGCGGCGAGCGACTCGAACCGCACCAACTGGCCGATCAATTGTGTAAAAGCCCCGGCGGGCGGAACCTGACGGCCATCGGCCACAGGGCCGACATCGACGCGGCCGCATGGATCGACCGTTTCGACTGCGTCCCCGTGTTCGATCCTGAGAAGAACCGCATTTGCCTGGCGTAGCAGAGGTTTGTAGTGACCCGATTTATCGGGTCGAAGCATCCGCGAACCGCATGAATGCGGTCACTACGAACGCCAGTTCGCGAACCCCTGGCCTCGACTCTGCCTCCTCGATATACTGATACGTTTGCCTCTCCACTACGCCAATCGACCGGAGCGTGCGTTACTATGCAAATGGAACAACTGGTGGCCCTCTGCAAGCGACGAGGGTTCCTCTTCCAATCGAGCGAAATCTACGGGGGCCTCAACGGCTTCTGGGACTACGGGCCGTTGGGCGTCGAACTCAAGCGGAACGTCCGCGAGGCATGGTGGCGCGACATGGTCACCTCGCAGGACGAACTCGACGTCCCGCCCGGCGCCCCCTCGACCTACGAGATGACCGGCCTGGACTGCACGATCATCATGCATCCGCAAGTCTGGAAGTGCTCGGGCCACTACGACATGTTCCACGACTTCATGGTCGACTGCCGCGAGTCGAACAAACGATACCGCTACGATCAGGTTGCAGGCCGCTGGGTCGAATACGACGGCAGCCGGGTCTTCGTCACCAGCTACCAATCGGGCGACGAAGGCGCGGCCGACGTCCAACAGAAGGCCCTGAAGTTCTTCAAGCTCCGCGCGAAGCACAAAGAGCGGCTTCAATGGGACGGCCCGATGACGCCGCTGCCGGAGATCGAGGACACCTCGCAAGTGCTTGCCCCGGACGCCAAGCAGCTCGGCACGTTGACCGAACCGCGGGAATTCAACCTGATGTTCAAGACGACCATCGGGGCGCTCGGCGGAGAGCAGGACACCGCCTTTCTGCGGCCGGAGACGGCCCAAGGGATCTTCGTCAACTTTAAGAACGTGGTCGACAGCACCCGGGTGAAGATCCCGTTCGGCGTGGCCCAGATCGGTAAGAGCTTCCGCAACGAGATCACGCCGCGGAACTTTACGTTCCGCAGCCGCGAGTTCGAGCAGATGGAGATCGAGTTCTTCTGCCGCCCGGATACGTCGCCCCAATGGTACACGTACTGGCGCGACCGCCGCTACCAGTGGTACGTCGACCTGGGGCTGGCCGGCGACCGCCTCCGCCTGCGCGACCACGACGCCGCCGAGCTGAGCCACTACTCGTGCGGCACGGCCGACATCGAGTACGCCTTCCCGTTTTTGGCCGAAGGGGAGTTCGGCGAGCTGGAGGGCGTGGCCCATCGGGGCGATTTCGATCTCCGCAGCCACATGGAGGGCAAGCTCGTGCGCGAGCACGAGCCGGACGGCCCGTTCGTCGTCGAGCTCAACGAAGAGGGCCAGCCCAAGTATCGCGGAAGCGGCAAGGACCTCAGCTACTTCGACGACCAGACCCGCGAGACCTACGTCCCCCACGTGATCGAGCCCTCGGCGGGCGCCGATCGGGCGGCGTTGGCCTTCCTCTGCGAGGCCTACCAGGAAGACGAGCAGCCCGACGAGAAGGGCAAGCTCAAGAAGCGGGTCTTCCTCAAGTTCCACCCCCGTCTCGCCCCGATCAAGGTGGCCGTGTTCCCCCTGGTCCGAAAGGACGGCATGCCCGAGGTGGCCCGGGAGATCTACGGCGAGCTGAAGCCCCACGTGAGCGCCTTCTACGACGAGAAGGGCGCGGTGGGCCGCCGCTACCGCCGCCAGGACGAGATCGGCACCCCGTTCTGCATCACGGTCGACGGCCAAACCCTCCAAGACGGCACCGTCACCCTCCGCAACCGCGACACGCTCGACCAGTGGCGCGTCAAGAAAGAAGACTGCCTCGCCGAGCTGCAAGAGCGGCTGAGCGGGGCGTCGGAATACCCCCAGTAGGGTGCGTGAAACGCACCATCTGCTCTCGAACCGTACGCCGGCCAGCTCACGTACGTCCGTTTCCCCCAAGCCAAATATGGTGCGTTTCACGCACCCTACTTTGCTCGGTAGACGAGGACGCGAAA
>JABMRB010000118.1 GCA_013202865.1 Candidatus Nealsoniibacteriota bacterium
ACGAGCGGTTCGGGCTCGTGTCGCAGATACGGCGGGCGTCTGCGTCGATCCCGACCAACGTGGCCGAAGACTGCGGACGTAGCGCCAACAACGAGCTTGCCCGTTTTATCGACATCGCCACAGCTCCTTGCCTTCAACAAGACGCTCCGAACAAGCTCATAGCTCAAAGCCAAATCGGGAAGAAATTCCCATACGAGTACTAAGCGGAACCCCCTATGTCCGAAATCATGCTGCCAAGATGGGTCGAACGCCTGCTCGGCGAAGAGTCCGGGGCCGGGGAAGGTACTGTCTGGACCCCGGAGAACTCCTGGGCCTGGCCGCCTTGGGTGACGCTGTTGTTCGTCGTCTTCGCGGTGGCTTTCGTGGTCACGATCTACCTGCGCGAGAACCGCCGGGCGTCGGTCTGGTACCGGCTCACGCTGGCGGGAATTCGCCTGGCGCTGGTGGCCGTGGTCTTGCTGATGATCGCCCAACTGGCGCTATCACCCCAACGGACCGGCTTGCCCTACATCGCCGTGTTGGTCGACGACTCGCAAAGCATGACGATCCCGGACCGGTACGGCGAGGAATTGTGCGATGCGATCGCCGAGCGAATCGGACCCACCGGCAGCGACGCGGCCGCCGTCGACTTGACCCGTTGGAACCTCGCCCGGACCCTGCTGACGGAAGAGGACGGCAAGCTGTTGACCGCCCTGGCCGGCAACTACAAACTGCGGGTCTATTTCGTCGGCGGCGGACGAGCGAGTCCGAAACCGGGCAATTCCCAAGAGCCGGATGGGCCCGATGGTGTCGGCGCGTTGGTCGAGAAGATCCGCGAGCGGCCGGCCGACGGCCCAAACAGCCGGTTGGGTACCGCGGTGCGCACGATCCTCGACGAGCTGCGAGGCACGGCCCCGGCGGCGATCGTGCTCTTGACCGACGGGATCAACACCGACGGGCCGACCCTGGCCGAGGCCGCCACCTTGGCCCGGCGAAAGCGAGTCCCGCTGTTCTTCATCGGCCTCGGCAGCGACGAGCCGGTGAAGGACCTCAAAGTGGCCGACCTGCTGGTCGATGAGTTGGTGTTCGTCGACGATGTGGTCAATTTCGAGTTTCGGATGACCGCGACCGGATTGCAGGGCAAACGAGTGACGGCCGTGCTTAGGGAAAAAGGTAAGACCGCGGTGTTGGCGCGATCGCAGCTCGAAGTGGGCGGCGACGGCCAGTCGCAGCAGGTCCGCTTGCTCTACCGCCCCACGCAGGAGGGCAAGTTTCGCTACGTCGCCGAAATCGACCCGCAGTCCGGCGAGGTCGACGTCGAGAATAACCGCGTCGAGTCGGGGCCGGTCGAAGTCCGCAAGACGAAGATCCGCGTGCTGCTGGCCCAGGGATACCCCAACTACGAGTTCCGCTTCCTGGAGACCATGCTCCAGCGGGACGAGACGATCGACCTGAACACGGTGTTGCAGGACGCCGACCCGGAACACGCCGAGCAGGACGCCGCCGCGTTGCGGGTCTTTCCGGTCAACCGCGACGAACTTTTCTCCTACGACGTGATTATCCTCGGCGACGTCGACCCGGCACTGATCAGCGACTCGGTGATGCGGAGTCTGGTCGAATTCGTCGACCAGCCGGGCAAGGGAGGTTCGCTGATCCTCGTGGCCGGGCCGCGGCAGTACATGCCCTGGGCGTTTCGCGACACGCCGCTGGCTCGGTTGATGCCGATCGAACTCAGCAGCATCCGCTATCCCGACCCCGAGGTGCCGATCACCGAAGGTTTCCAGATGCGGCCGACGCAGCTCGGGCTTGGCCGCGGAGCGATGCAGCTTGGCGACACACCCGAGCAGACCCGTACGATTTGGCAGGACCTGCCGCCCTTGTATTGGTTGATGGAAGCCCCCGACCTGAAGCCGGGTGCCCGAGTGCTGGCCGAGCATCCCACGCGGCGCGGTCACGACGGCCGCCCGTTGCCGGTGATCTGCATGCAATACGTCGGCTCCGGCAAGGTGGTATTGCACGCCACCGACGAGACGTGGCGATGGCGCCGGCGGGTGGGTAAGGTGTTCTTCGCCCGATATTGGATCCAGATGATCCGCCACCTCAGCCGCGCGAAGCTCTCCGGCGACCAGTCGGTAAAGCTGTCGGTCGATCGGCCCAACCGCGAGTACAAGCTGGGCGAGTCGGTTCGGTTGCGAGTGCAGTTCACCGACCCGCGGCTGGCCCCGGCCGAGGACGGCGGCGTGACGGTCGTGCTCCAGCGTGAGGGCCATCGCACGCAACGGATCGAACTTCGCCGCCGCAGCAGCCAGGGGACCTTCGAGGCCCTGTTGAGCAAGCCGGCCGAGGGCGACTATCACGCCCGGCTGGCGCTGCCCGCCGTGGAAGGCAAGATTCCGACGGAGGATTTCCTGGTCGAGGCCCCGCAGAGCGAATTCGAGCAGCTTCAGATGGACGCCGCCGCGATGCGGCGCGCGGCCGCCCAGACCGACGGCCGCTACTACACGTTCCAAACGGCCGGCGACCTGCTCGACGAACTCCCCCCCGGCCATCAGGTCCCCATCGAGTCGCTACCCCGCAAACCGCTCTGGAACAAGTGGCCCGTGCTGCTATTGTTCCTGGTTCTGCTAGTTTCCGAGTGGATTCTGCGAAAGGCAGGAGGAATGGTGTAGCAGTGGAAATGACGAAGCACGAATGACGAATAATATGGGGGGATTGCAGCGAATCACATAGAGGGGAACCACGCGGCCCGCCGCCGCGTCAAAACGTTTAGCGGTTGCCGGCACGGCGATCCACCACAACCCAAACACCTTCCCCCCGCAACGCAGTGCGGGGGCGTTTGATCGAAATCAGCACCCCCAATCCCAAATCCCAAATCCCAAA
>JABMRB010001152.1 GCA_013202865.1 Candidatus Nealsoniibacteriota bacterium
GCTTTCTCACTGCTCAAAGCTCACTGCTCATAGCCGAATCGGGAAGTAATTCCTGTACGACTTCTAAGTCGGCCGCCCGACCACCTCTCGCCACGGCACTACGACCCGGCCAACTTCTTCAAACACGCCTGCATGTACTCGATGCTCTCGCGGGCCAGCCGCTCGACGCCGGGGGCGTAGTCGAAGACCTCGACGGAGACCCAGCCTTGGTAGTCGACTTCGCCCAGCGCCTCGAAGATCGGTAGGAAATCGATCTCGCCGAAGCCGGGGCCCTGGCGGTTGGGGTCGTTGGCGTGGAAATGGGCTAGCAGGGCGTGGTGGCGGCGGATCAGGTCGGCCGGCGCGATCGATTCGGTCGACATGGCTTTCACGTCCAGGTGCAGCCGGACCTGGGGCAAGCCGATCATCGCGACCAATTCGGCTCCCAACTGGGCCGTGCGGAGGAAGTCGCCCTCCTCGGGTCCCAACGGCTCGACGGCCAGTGTGACGCCGTTATCTTCCAGCGTGGGTGCGGCCGAGGCGAGTGTGTCGGCGGCGTATTTCATGGCCTCGTCGTGCGTGACGCCCGGTAGCAGGTTCCGTTGCTGCGGCGAGCCGAGCACCAGCGTGTTGCCGCCGAAATCGGCACACAACTTGGCAAGTTCGCCGAAGTAGGCGGTCGTCTGCTTCCGCACGTCGGCGTCGGGGCTGGTCAGGTAGAGACCCTCGGTCTTGGCCAGCAGCCAATGCATGGCGACGATTTGCAGCCCGGCCGCCTCGGCCTGCCGGCGGACCTCAGCCCGCCGCGCCGTCGGGATGTCGGTCGCATAGTCGGCGATCGTGAAGTGGGCCATTTCGATGCCCGAATAGCCGCACTCGGCCGCAAAGGCAAACGCCTTGTCGAACGGCCAGTCCTGGAAAGTTTCGTTGCAGATGGCGAATTTCATGGCATTGACAGCCTGGGCCTGTGGTTGCGTCTATGTGGGGATAACGAACGGAGTTTACACCCCGGAGGGGCGAGAGGCAACCGCCCCGTGAGAACCACGAATCTTGGGGATTCCGACGGGTGCGAAGCCGCAAGCGGCAGTTTTCCGGGCAAAGCCGCAAGCGGCGGTACTCCCCAGAACCTCTCGGCGGTGCTACAATCCCTTGCTGTCTCATATCGCTCGACACTCGCACCGAGAGCCTGCACGGAGGATCTGGATGAACTCGCCGCCTTTTGTCCATTTGCACTGCCACAGCCACTATAGCCTGCTGGACGGGGCCGGGACGGTCCCGGGATTGCTCGACCGGGCCAAGGCCCTGCAGATGACCGCGCTGGCGCTGACCGACCACGGCAACCTGCACGGGGCGTTGCAGTTCTTCCAATACGCCAAGAAGCTGGGGATCAATCCGATCGTCGGCTACGAGGCCTACATCGCGCCGCAGAGCCGAAAAAAGAAAGAAGCGACCGGTGTGAAGGACGCCGCTTTTCATCTGACGCTGCTGGCTCGTAACCGGACCGGTTTCCAGAACCTGCTGAAGCTCGCGTCGGCCGCCTTCCTCGAGGGCTTCTATTTCAAGCCGCGGATCGACAAGGAACTGCTCGAAGCCCACCACGAGGGCCTGATCTGTCTCAGCGGCTGTGCGTCCGGCGAAATCCCCCGGTTGTTGCTGGCCGGCGGCGAGGCGAATTTCGAGAAGGCCCGGGAAGTTGCGCTCTGGTATCAACACCTCTTCGGCGATCGATACTTCATCGAGATCCAAAACAACCACCTCGACATCCAGCAGACGATCCTCGACGGGGCCGTCGACCTGGCCCAGCAGACGGGCATCCCGCTGGTCGCCACGAGCGACGTCCATTACGTGCATCGCGAAGACCACGAGGGGCAGGACATTCTGCTCTGTGTGAACACGGGCCGTTTCCGCACCGACACTGACCGAATGCGCATGGAGACCAACGAGTTCTTCCTCCGCAGCGGCGAGGAGATGATCGCTGCGTTCCCCGGCCAGGAAGAGGCGGTCCACCGCAGCCAGGAGATCGCCGACAGCGTCGAGTTGGAGCTGGAACTGGGCCAGCGTCACTTCCCGGTCTTCACGCCCCCGGACGAGAAAACCTCGGAAGACTACCTCCGCGAGTTGTGTCTGCAAGGGCTCAAGGAGCGTTACGCCGACACCCCGAAACGGTTCGCCGACGGACAGCTTTCGGAGGAGGTGATCGCTCGGCTCGACCGCGAAATGGGTGTGATCAACAAGCTGGGCTTCCCGAACTACTTCCTGATCGTGTGGGACTTCGTCCGCTTCTCAGGGGAGCGTGGCATCGAGACGACCGCGCGCGGGTCGGGCGTCGGGTCGCTGGTCTGCTTTGCGCTGCACATGAGTCACGTCTGTCCGTTGGAGTACGACCTGCTGTTCGAGCGGTTCCTCGACGAGAGCCGGCTGGAGGCGCCGGACATCGACATCGACTTCGACCAGCAGCGTCGTGGCGAGGTGATCCAGTACGTCAAAGACGAGTACGGCGTCGAGAGCGTGGCCCAAATCGGCACGTTCGGCACGCTGGCGGCCCGGGCGGCGATCCGCGACGTGGGCCGGGCGTTGGGGATGCCCATTCCACGGGTCGACGCCGTCGTGGCGATGGTACCCGACCAATTGGGGATCAGGTTGGCGAAGGCGATCAAGCAGAGCGAGCAACTCGGCAAAGCCTACGAGACCGATCCGGAGGTCCGCGAGTTGCTCAATTTGGCGCAGCAGATCGAGGGCCTGGCGCGGAACGTGGGAACGCACGCGGCGGCCGTGGTGATCGCCGACGGCCCGTTGACCGATTACGTTCCGTTGCAACACGTCCAGGGCAAGGAGGAGATCATCACGCAATGGGCGATGGCCGACGTCGAGGCGGCCGGGCTGCTGAAGATGGATTTCCTCGGGCTGCGGAACCTGACGA
>JABMRB010001153.1 GCA_013202865.1 Candidatus Nealsoniibacteriota bacterium
ACGACAACCAGGGCGGCGGCCAAAAGTACACGTTTGGAACCCCGTGGCCGTTGTCCAGCAAGTATTTTCTCGTCTCGATGAGGGGCTGTCCCGGTGCCAAGGGAAAATGGGCCCTGTGCCTGGTCGACGTTTTCGACAACATGACGGTGCTGCACGACGACCCGGACTACGACGTATTCGAGCCGATTCCGCCCGTGCCGCGGCAGCGGCCGATGGCGATTGCCGATCGAACCCAGCCCGGACAACCGGCCACCATCTTCTGCACGGACGTGTACGACGGCCGGGGGTTGACGGGAATTCCTCGCGGCACGGTAAAGAAGCTCCGCGTCTACGCGTACCACTACGGATACATCAGGAGCGGCGGCCACGAGTCGGTCGGGCTGGAATCGAGTTGGGACATCAAGCGGATTCTCGGTACGGTTCCCGTCGAAAGCGACGGCTCGTTCTGGTTCGAGGCCCCGCCCAACACGCCGCTGGCGATTCAGCCGCTGGACGAGGACGGGGCGGCAGTGCAGTTGATGCGAAGCTGGATGGTCGGCATGCCCGGCGAGCGGGCTTCCTGCAACGGTTGCCACGAGGATCTCAGTGAAGCCACCCCAAGCCGCCGGACCATCGCCGCTACGAAGGCGCCGCGGCCGATCGACCCCTGGCTGGGCAACGTTCGCCCGTTCGGCTACACGACCGAGATCCAGCCAATGCTCAACAAGCACTGTCTCGGTTGCCACAATGAAAAGGCCAAGGCCGAAAAGGGGATGATTTCCTTCGAGAAGGGTAACCCCGGCAACTGGCGATCCGACCGCTCGTACCTGAACCTCTCCGCGTTCGTGCATCGCGGCGGTCCGGAAGACGATCTGGACTTCCTCAAGCCGATGGAATACCACGTCTCGACCAGCCCGCTGATTCAGATGCTACGCAAGGGCCATTACGGCGTCGAACTAGACAAGGATTCGTGGGAACGATTCTACACGTGGATCGACCTGAACGCTCCGCACCGCGGTATGTGGAACAACCCCAGCTACGAGAAGCGGCGTCTGGACCTGGCCGTGTTGTACGCCGGACTGACCGACAACCCTGAAGAAGAGCATCGCATTACGTTGGCTTCGCTAAAGGACATGGAGCCGGTCGAGCCGATCATTCCAGAGCAGCCGAAGAAACCCGCCCCCGACGGCCTCAACGCGAACAACTATCCCTTCGACGCCGGCAAGGCCAGGCAGATGGCCGGCGGCAATGCCGCGCTGGAAATCGAGTTGGCCCAGGGCGTCACGATGACGCTCGTTCGCATCCCGGCCGGTGAGTTCGTGATGGGCAACCAGGACGGTTACGCCGACGAATCGCCGCGGGCCGTTGTGAAAATCGAGCGGCCGTTCTGGATGGGTGCCACCGAGGTGACCAACCGACAGTATGAAGCGTTCGATCCTAAGCACGACACGCGATACCTTGACGAACGCGGCAAGGATCACACGACGCCCGGTTACATCGCCAACCATCCCGACCAGCCGGTCGCCCGAATCTCATGGCAGGAAGCGACCCAGTTCTGCGAGTGGCTTGCCAAGAAGACGGGCAAACGCGTTGCACTTCCGAGTGAGTCGCAATGGGAATGGGCGGCACGAGCCGGAGCCCAGACGCCCTTCTTCTATGGGACGCAGGACACCGACTTCTCGAAGTGGGCGAACCTGGCCGACGCCGGCCGCCGACGCACGTACGTCGGTTGGGACGGCGGAAGCAAGATTCACAAGCGCCGTGACTACCCGGCCGACTACTTGTTCCCGCTTCGCGACGACCGGTTCACCGACAAGTGGTTCGTGGTCGACTACGTCAAGCAGTACGAGCCGAACCCGTTCGGGTTGTACGACGTCGTCGGCAACGTTTCGGAGTGGACCCGCAGCGACTACCGCCCGTATCCGTACAAGGACAACGACGGCCGCAACAGCGGCGCCACCGGCGAGAAAAAGGTCGCTCGCGGCGGTGCGTGGAACGATCGGCCCAAGACGGCAGGGTCTTCGGTTCGTTTCCCCTACGAGAGCTACCAGAAGGTCTGGAACGTCGGGATGCGCGTCATCATCGCGGAGTAGGCAGGTTCTTCACGGAGCAATGCAGCAGGCACACTCCGTGTGTTCCGGCCCGAAATGGACAGACAGTCCTGGCTGCTCGCAATTGGAACCTTGCGCGTGAACGCTTACCGGCCACGCTCGTCGAAGTCTGGCCGCAATCAACTCGAGTCACCAACGAAGGCGTCGAGAAGCTCCAACACGCATTGCCGGACTGCGAGATTCACCGCTAAACGGTGCCGTTGGCCGTAGCTCGCCGCCGAGAACCTCGTTTACTCATGCGGATTCGCGGATGCGTCAGAATACGACCCTATTCCGGGGCGCGCGGTCAGGTCCCGGCGCCGCCTCTGTTGGGGGGGTTTTGGAGCCGGATTTCGGTTCAGCCTGGCCAAGCCCGATCGAGGCGGATTCGGCGCCCCGAGAACCCAACGTATCTTGACACCCGGGGGCAATTCACAAGAATCGAGGGGAGCAGTATGCATGCCGTCCAGGAGTTGTTGGGGCACAAGGACGTGAAGACGACCATGATCTACGCCCATGTTTTGAACCGTGGCGAATAGACGAGAAGACACGGGAACTTCCTGTACAGAAGACGTTGTTGTCCCACCCATCCCCCATTCCCAAGGAGTAGTGACCATGAAGAAGCAAGTATTGTTGATCGCCCTCGGAGCAGCGATCTCCGCGTCGGTGGCGACTGCCGCGGTTGCCCGGGCCGCGGACGCCGCGAAGCCCGTCAAGGTATTCATCCTTGCCGGCCAGTCGAACATGGTCGGCCACGCCAATTACATTACCGTTCCGACCTTGCTCACGGCGGGGG
>JABMRB010001154.1 GCA_013202865.1 Candidatus Nealsoniibacteriota bacterium
CGTACCTTTGCCAAACCAATGCGCTGGACATACACGGGCCGTCCAGTGAAAAACGAGTCGATAAAACGAGCCGCCACCTGGAAGGAACAATGGGCAAGCAGACGGCAAACTGGGAAAACTTTGGCCGTAGTGGGCCATCAATTGTGACTTGTGGCAATAGTGCTTTGTCGACGTTCAGACTTCGCGCAGCTAGCACTGCATTCTATGGTGCGTTTCACGCACCCTACCAGTTCTCCAAGGCGAGATTTTCGGGGATTTGCTGTCTTACATACCCCCGCTTTCCCCCGGCGTAGCCTAGACGCCCCATCTTTCGTGCGGATTACCGGCATTTTCCGCAAGGCTTGCCGATCTTACTCAACTAGCGTGACTGGCATGTCCGATACTATCGCTACGAACAGACGGCGTACAGGCTCTCGGCACGTGGGGGCTTGGACCGCTTTCGATGCAGACCAAGGTGGAATAGAACCATGTTGCCAAACCGCCCGATTCTACGACTAAGCCTCACCATAGCTGTTCTCCTGGTGGCACTGCCCGGGGCCGCCCAGGATTTGGAGGGCTTTAAGCTATTCGCCCCGGCCGACCTTAGCGAGTACGGGACGGGGCCGAAGCCGAAGGAGGGCTACTTCTTCTCCTTCGAGGGGCTTCACTGGTACACTTCGCCGGCAAAAACGACGACGATCGGTGCCCCCGGCCTGACGCGAACCGTTCTCTACGGTCCGGACCCCGCTTTCGACCTGGCGATCCAGGCGAACTCGATGGACACGAGCTTTTTCAATGCCCCGCCGAGCGCCGGCAATCGCATTGAGCTCGGCCACATCAGCGACTGCAAGGGCTGGATGCTCAGCACGTACCGGTTGAAGACCCAGAACCAGACCGCTGTGGCCTCCGGCGTGGACATGGTCTTCGACGACATCGCCTTCGGCCCCGGAGGTGCCCAGTTGCTACAAGGCTACGTGGGCATCGACTTGGTCGACCCGACGCTAATAGTGGTCGCAAATCTGCCGGTTACGTTCGACGAGGTTTCCGTCCGCAACTCGGTGAGCACGTGGAACGTCGAATTGATGATGTTGCGCCGGTCGCGGCCGAATCATTACGGTGGCATTTTCGAGTGGTACGCCGGCGTGCGATACTTGGAGTTCGACGAGATTTTCAGCGTCTTCGCCGACGGTGACGTCCTCAATGTGGCGGGCATCACTTCCACGATGGCCGATAGCAATTGGGACACAGAAGCCGAGAACCACATCGTCGGTCCGCAGCTCGGGTTGCGTTGGTTTCAGAAGCGAAGCCGTTGGACGCTTTCGTCCGAGGGCCGGTTCATGGCCGGATTCAACTCGCAGAACCTGCATCAGACGGGCCTGATCGGTTCCGAACTGAGTCCGCCGCCAAGCAACGCCATTGCCGCCCCCGAGCTATTCCAACCCCTGGTGCTGGGGCCGACGCACTTCCGCCACTCCGCCCATATCACGGAATGGACGCCCGTGGTCGAATTGCGGGCAGAACTCAAGTACCAGGTGACCCGGTCGCTCAGCTTCAAGGTCGGTTGGACGGGAATCTGGATGGATAACATCGCCCGGGCATCCAGCCTGGTCAACTACGAACTCAACGGCGAATCGGCGAACGGGCTGATGGGGTTGCTGCGGCAGAATAACTCGGACGACGTATTCACGCACGGTCTGACGGTCGGCTTCGACATCAACCATTAGCGGTCTGCCAACGTTGAAACTTCGAGTAGCTACCGGGAGGGTAAGGCTCCTGTCGTACCGCGCGGGCCGGCAGGGGCCTTTGCTTTTTCTTGGCTGGGGCAAGACGTAGCATTGCCTCGGGGCGCGGGACCGCTACTTCGAGCCGCCCAGGTAGTCCGGGTTGATCTTGCGGAGTTCCTCGGCCATCACGTCGATCGTGTAGCGGAGTTGCTTTTCGTTGTGTAGCGAGGTGATGAAGAACCGCAGCCGCGCAACGCCTTCCTCGACCGCCGGATGGACGATCGGCATCGCGCTGACGCCCCGGGTAAACATCGCCTGGGAAAGTCGCATGCAGTCGAGAGAATTACCCAGAATGATCGGTACGATGGGAGAGTTCTGGCTCATGCCGGTGTTCAGGCCGTGTTGCTTCGCCAAGCCGAGAAACAGCCCGGCATTCTCGTGAAGCCGGACAAACCGTTCGGGTTCGGCCTCCCACAACCGAATGGCCGCCAGTGAACCGGCGGTGGACCCCGGCGTCAACCCGAGGCTGAAGACGAACCCGGGCGTCGTGTACTTCAGGTACTCGACCAACTCTTTGCATCCGGCAATGCATCCGCCGGAATTGCCGAACGACTTGCTGAGCGTGCCCATCAGCACGTCGACTTCCTTGGGATCGACGCCGAAATACTCGGTGATGCCGCGGCCCCGC
>JABMRB010001155.1 GCA_013202865.1 Candidatus Nealsoniibacteriota bacterium
GATGGGATCGGCGGACTCGAGTAAGGTCACCAATTCCGATGCGGGACGCCCCGAAAGAGGATGCATCCCCTGAAACGTGCAACAGCAATCTGGCACCGATTCACGGAACGTGAATGCCACGCCGACTCGGCCACTAGCCAGCTCGACTGCCGTGTGGCCCAAGCCGATGCGAACATCGGTCACAAGCTGTTCGGCTGCTTGCACGTCGATTGCCGCTGCTATTCTGCCGGCACTCGTCGCGGCACTTGCGGGTCTACTGGACGCCATCACGTCCTCCGTCTCGCGGATCCTGAAGGCCAACGCCTGCACGATGAGACCGGTCTTGCTTCTTTTCGAACCGGATCACGTATTGGAGCTTCATCATTTCTACTTCGTCGACGAATGTGAATCCCGCCTTGACCACCTCCTCGATGACGGTTTTCTTGTCCGCTCGAACGTGGCCGAAAATCCAGTCCGGGCCGACGCCTTTTTCCTTCTTGTAGTCAACGATGATCAATCGGCCACCCGGCCGCAGGGCCGTGTAAATCGATTCGAGCATTTTGTACGGGTACTCGAAATGGTGATACGTGTCGCAAATGAAAGCCGTGTCGACCGAGTTGGCCGGGAGTTCAGCCGAGGTCGGTGTGGAGAAGACCCCGTCGACGTTTTTGATGCCCTGTTCTTCGCAGGTCTTATCGATATGTTCCAGAAACTGCTTGGTAATCTCCACGGCGTAGACCTTGCCTCCCGGTGCAACCTTCGCGGCAAACGGCCGCGCAAACAACCCCGTGCCGGCGCCGATGTCGGCCACGTCGAGTCCCGGTTTCAATTTACAGGCCGCGATGATCTTGTCCCGATTCTCCACCACGTCACGGTTTTCGCGTTCGTAACTGGTGGCTGTCTTTTTCGCGTCGGGGCTCTTATACGGCTTGTTGATACCGGGGCTGAGACTCCCATCCTGGGCCTGCAAGCGGGGCAACCAAAGCAGACAAAGGAACAAGCTCAGATAGAACGCAGGCATGGAACGTTGAAAAACTCTCATTTGGGCAACCTCAAAGCGTGAAAGGAAATCTGATAGGGTCTTGGATGAAAGGTGGCAACCGTTTCCTCAGCATCCCAATAGCTCTTGACTTTCAGGCCATATCCCATGCCTTGGTCACGGTTCGCTTCTCCGACCTCGCCCACCAGTGGCAGAGGATCGCCCACCCTCGCCGGAACGGGGCGAGACATTTGGGTCACTGGCCGGTTTGAGTTTCCCCTCCTGATACTGTTTGATCACGTCGCGGATCTTGCCGGAGCATTCTGAGACAACTGTGACTTCCGCGGCCGACAAGGCGCGAAAGGCGCTCGGTCCGCATTTGCCCGTCAGGACGACTTGCACTCTCTCCGACGCGATCATCTCGGCCGTCCGGGCGCCGGCACTGCGGCCAACAGAAGCGTTGCTATTCTCGAATGCTTCACAAATCCCCTTCCCCACGTCCATGATGACAAGATACGGGCAGCGGCCGAACCGTGGATCGACGGCCGCATCCAGCGATGGACCGGCAGCCGTGACCGCAATTCTCGCGTGGTGTTTCTCAACAGCTTTCGCCCCGGCCCACGTTGGCCGGAGAGTCTTATCACGCAGTTCCATGACGTGCTCGCCGATAGTCAGCGATCGGGCAATGTACTGTTCCATCTTCGCTTTTCGCGTTTGAAATGCTTCGACCTTCAGGTCTTGGCCGCGGGATAGCTTCTTGGCCACGGACTTGACCGCAACCGCCGGCCCAAGATAGATGTTGATCGTCTCGCCGTCGCGCGTCTTGATCAACAAGTGCGTGCCAAGTAGTGACCGTCCAGTCGTGTTCTTGCCCGGTTCTGTTTTCACCTCCAACACCTCCCCGGAAAGAAAAACGACTTTCGGCTTGGCGGTTTGCCGGGCTACGCCCTCTGGATTACCCGTCTCCCTTTGGGCCACGGCAACGGACACCAAGATTCCAGATGCAAGTGCTGCCGCGATTGTTGACGGGATTACTCTCATCGGCCCATCCTCCCAATTTGCTATGCCAGGCAACGCCTCGCGCCGCCTGGCGGCCTACGGTATGACACGTTTGGTGAACTCCGCTACTCGCCGGCCTAGGTTGCGGGCGGTTTCCAGTCCCTCCTTGTCTGCGGCAAGGCCGCCCTCGGCACCGGACCAGAGCGCGGCGCCGAAGTGGGCAGTCGGCTGGCCGTCGCTGACGCAGACCATGTCGTGACACAGCATGGCGACACGAACGCC
>JABMRB010001156.1 GCA_013202865.1 Candidatus Nealsoniibacteriota bacterium
TCGTTTCTGCTGGCGGTCGTCGCGGTGCTGATCGGGTTTGCGGCCGGGTTGATGTATTTGGAGCAGGCGCGGCGGTTGAAGAATAAGTTGCCGCCGATCCGGGGACTTCGGCTACCCAGCCTCGAATGGCTCGAACGGACGAACGGACGCGCGATCGTCGTCTCGCTGTTGATGCTCTGTCTGGGCGTGCTTTCGGGCATGGTGCTCAACCGGATCGGCAAGGACGACACGAACCGGAGCCTTCCCTGGTACGACCCGGTTGTGCTCAGCGCACTGCTGATGTTCGGGTGGCTGTTGATTGCCGCGCTCGGTGGCAAGCTCTACCGACCGACCCACAAGGGCCGCAAGGTCGCGTACCTCACGCTGGTCAGCTTCGCTTTTCTGGCAATCGCATTGGCCATGGTCCTGTTCTCGGAGACCCAGCACGGTGGCAAGCGGGGCAAAGAGAGCAAGCCGTCCGCGCACTATCCACTATCCACTACCCACGCTCCACTCTCCACTGCCCACTGCTTTCCGCCCTCTCCCAGCGGAGGTCGCGGATGAACGTGCAGGTTGTTGGATGCAGTCACCACAACGCACCGATCGAGTTTCGGGAACGGTTGGCGATGGATAGCGATCGGACGTCCGTGGCGCTGGATCAGTGGCAGAAGGTCCTTCCCGAGACCGAGGTGGTGGTGCTCTCGACGTGCAACCGGCTGGAAGTCTACTCGGCGGCGGAGGACACCCAGGCCCCCGGTCGACCGGAGGTAGCCGAGTTCCTTGCCCGGTTCCAGGGGCTGGATCCGGTCGAGGTCGGTCGGCAGCTCTACTCGCACGCCGGCGAGGAGGCGATCCGGCACCTGTTCACCGTGACGTGCAGCCTCGACAGTATGGTGCTCGGCGAGGCGCAGATACTCTCGCAGGTGAAGCAGGCGTACCAGTTGGCGGCAAGCTGCAGAAGCGCCGGTCCGGTGACGCACGGCGCATTTCAGGCCGCGTTGCGCGTGGCACGGCGGGTGGCTAGCGAAACGGCCATTCACCAGCGCCGCGTGAGCATTCCCAGCGTGGCGGTAGCCGATTTCGCCAAGCAGATCTTCGAACGATTCGACGACAAGGAGACGTTGATCATCGGCGCCGGCGAGATGGCCGAGGAGACGCTCCGCTACCTGCAAGACGAAGGGGCCCGGCGCATCACGGTCGTCAACCGCAGCTTCGAGCGAGCCAGCGAGTTGGCTCAAAGGTGGCAAGGTCGGGCCTTGCCCTGGGAGCAGCTCGACCAGGCCCTGACCGCAGCCGATCTGGTGATCAGCACGACCGGGGCGGGCGAGCCGATCGTCACACTCGAACAGTTCGAGCAGATCGAGGGCTCCCGCGGCGGGCGCGTGCTGTTCGTGCTGGATCTGGCCGTGCCGCGCGATTTCGATCCGGCCATCGACGACCGTTCCGACGTGTATCTCTACTCGGTCGACGACCTGACGGAAGCCTGCCAGCGGAACCGGGCGCGGCGCGACAAGGAGTTGCCGGCGGCCATGAAAATCATCGAGCAGGAGGCCAGCCGGTTCATGGCCGACCTGCACCACCGCGCCACCGGCCCGGTGATCGAACGGCTCCGCCGCGGTTGGCAGGGCCCCAAGGAGGAAGAACTCCAACGGCTCTTGAACAAGCTGCCGGAATTGGACGATCGCGCCCGGGACGAGATCGGCCGTTCTTTCGACCGGCTGGTCAACAAGCTGTTGCACCCGCCGCTGGAATTGCTCCGCGACGAATCCCGCCATGGCGTGCCGCACGTGCTGTTGGACGCGCTGTCGCGGTTGTTTCGGTTGAAGGATTGAGAGGCTTGACGGTCATTTACAGGGGGCCCTTTGCCCGCAGGCGAAGCCGTAGAGGCGAATCGGAGGATTCCTTCAGTGACGCCTCGGCGTTGCGGACTTCCGCTTCGATTTCGACATCAAGTTCTCGCTGATGATCGAAGTAGTAGGCCATCGTAGCGTGAGCTTCGGCCTTCGTCAAGTTCGGGTGCTGGCGGCACATTTCATCCGGCGACCAGCCGTGAGCGAGATAATCCATCACAATCTGTGCAACTCGCACGCGAGGAACCCGCTTTAGCCTTGCGGGTTCGCCAGACGGTTTATCAATGTGAGGATAGGTCGTATCAACAGACATTTCTTCCACTCCAACCTCTCGAAGCAACACACAGCCCAATGGCTTCATTCTACCATTGGACCGTTGAAAGAACACCCGAATCCGCCATTTTCGCCGTTGAATCCACCCATGGATTCTCCAGAGGAGACAAGATAAACCGCATCGACCTGCGGGCCGCCCCCCGTGCCGGCGCCGCTACGATCGATCTCGCCAGACGAGCGACTGTCCTGTCGCCGATCAAGTCTCTTCAGCCCGTGCCTACTGCTTCGCTTGTCCGGTGCTGCGGTTGGCTACCTGAGGCACAGGCGCTCGAACGGTCTTCCGCCGGCTGGCGGCGGTGTATTTGCCGGGGATCTCGGCGGCCAGTTCGGCCAGGCGTTGACGTGCCTCCGGTTGCACCCGCTCGAGCCGTGAGGCGAGCCGTTGGACGCCTCGGCTGTTGACCTCGGCCGTTCGCGAGAGGCTTCCTAGAAACGCCATGCTCTGCACGAAGTTCAAGTCGGCCGTCTTGCCGACCAGGGGATGGAACGTCTTCGTCAGCAACTCGGCCCCACCCGGCTGGATGCTCAGAAAGGTGTCCAATCGCGTGGTGATGTAGTATCGGCCGTCCGGCTCGCGAACATAGCCGGTCTTCAGCACCAACAGGCAACGCCCCTTAACCGGGCGGGCAAACAACGGGCCCGTGTAGGTGCCCTCGGCGTATGCCACGTGGACGTTGTGGCTGCGATAGAGAAACTCGACCGTACATTGGGTGCCGGCCAACTCGGTCAACGCGAACTTGCCCGTCTCGACCTGCTTAACCTTCAGGCTGCCGATCTTCAACACCTCCCAGATGTTGACCACCACGTCCGGATTGCGAAGCAGGAAAAGATATAGCTCCGGGTCGCAGTCGATCACGCGGATCGGCATCCGCCGAAACACGCTGAGGTCCGAAAGCACGGAAGAGACCTTCGCCTGGGCCTTCGTGTCGAGTTGGTCCAGCGGAATCGACTCGACGGCATTCTCACGCGCAGCACGGCTGGTCGTGGCCTTGTAGGGGTCCGCCTTGAATCCCAGAAAGCCATCGGCCAACACCGGTCGATTCGGCCCAAGAATAAGAGCCGACAGCAACGCGATCAACGCGAGCACTGCGGCACGGCCCATCAGGCTCTGCTGCGGGTGCGAACGGACGGATGTTAAGCCGGGTTGCGACAATGCCATATTCCCCCCTATGGAATGCAGAATGAAGAAGAGCGATCTTCATTCATCATCCATTGTCATTCATACTTCATACTTCATTCTTCATTCTTCATTCGCCATGAATGACTATTCGGTTTCCGCAGGCCGTTCCGGTTAGCCAAATCCTGCGGACTGGGGTAGTCTGCGTAAACATGGAGTAACAGGGTGAACTGGGCTGCATTTCTGGTCTTGATGTCCGAGCCCATATCTCGGAGAATGCGCGCCCATTCTATGAGGTCATGACTATGAAGGGTTCCCGGGCGCTGAAGCTTGCCCTGGCGATGACGGTCGGCGTGGTTGCGATATTGATCGCGATGCGGGGACCGTCTGCCCGTCTGGCGGCCGAGCATTGGCGAAAACAGTTGGACAGCGTGCGGGACCGTCGGGCGGCGGATCTGCTGGGGCGGGTCGGCAAGTTGGGCAAGCCGGGGATTCCAGTGCTGGTCGAGGCGCTCGGGTCGCAGCGGGAAAGCGTTGCACGTGCGGCCAAGGACGTGCTCTGCGAGGTGCTTGGCCAATGGCAGACGCAGCGCGACAGCCAGGGTGCTCGCAATCAGGCGGATCTGGCCGCCGCCTTGGCCTCGCGGGCCGGGCAGTTTGGCCCCGCCGCCCGAGCCGACGCCGTTTTCCTGGCCACCCGAATTCTTACCTGGCTACCCAATTCCAGCGCAATCGACCGCAGCCGCGTAATCCGCAGTTGCGAGGACGTATTTCGCGTGGTCCGCGACGCGGGCGGACTGCCCGGCGACGACCGTCCCACGGCGACCGCTGCGATCCAAAGTACGGCGGACCAAAGTACGGCCGCGTGGAACAGCAATCGCGCGACGGCGCTGGATACGAACGTCGAACCCGATCTGACCCTTGCCCAATGGAGTACCTTGCCCGGTGGTGGGCTGCCGATCGACCTGCTCGCGGGGACCGAACCGTTGCCTGCACCGTCCGGCGGCACGCGCCTGAGTGGAGCCGGGGAGCCGGGGCGGGCGGAGGTCGACTCGCAACCGGCCAATCCGTTGCGTTACGCAAACCGACCGGCGGACCCGTCGGCCGACGAACCGCGTGACGGCGCCGGCAGCGAAGTCCCGTTGACGCATCCCCCGCAAGAGGGCCCCGCGCTGGCCGAACCGCATCCGGTGGTCGCACAGAAGTACGGTTCACCGGCGGGCGATTCGAGCGAGTTGACGTCGTGGGAGACGGTCGACGTGATGCGGCAGTTGCAGGCCCTCGACCGGTCGGCGGTAGAACGAGCCCAAGGCGAGTTGATCCGTCGCGGATTCACGCCGGTCCATCTCGAATTAGCCCGGCGCCTGTTCGATCCGGACACGGTGGTCCGCCGCCAGTTAGCCCGCATGTTGCCGGGGCTGCGCAGCGTCGATGCAGCGCCATGGCTTCTACAACTTGCCCACGACGAGGACAACGACGTCCGGCTGACGGCGATCACGCTGATGGTAACCACGGGCAATCCGGTGTTGTTAGACCGAGCGGAAGAGATTGCCCGGCGCGACAGCGACCCACGAATCCGCCGCCAAGCGCAGCTAATCACCAGTCAGCAGGGCAGCGACCGGTAGCGCGCGGTAGCCACGGTCACCAGACCGTGGGCTCGGGACTGGGGGCTCGGGACTGGGGGCTCAAGGTTCCCATCCCAAACGGACATCGTCACGAGATGTAGGGTGCGTGCAACGCACCTGCGCCGGATCTTGTGGTGCGTTTCACGCACCCTACGATAGCCCTAAAAATCGGGCATGACGAGGCCGTCGCGGAGGCTTTCTCTGAAGCCGACCAGGCGGTGCTCGCCGTCCAGGGCGACTTCCAGTTGCTTGTTGCCGATCCGCACGACCTCGCAGCGGACATGCCCGATCTCGAACTGCTCGCCCTCCTTGACGACCTTGGTTTCGCCGGTCGGGCGGATTTCCAACCACGCTTCCGGCACGCCGCCAACGCTGACCAGGGCCGTGACGTAGGTGTACTTCGCCAGATCGAAGGCGGGCGGCTCGGGCGGCTCCGGGTCGGGCACCCGCTCGGGCACCCGCTCGGGCACCCGCGGACGCTCGGGTTCGGGCGGCGGGGCATACGAAGCGAAGAGCCCCTGCGCGGCGTAGGCGGCGGGGCGGTTCTCCTCCATCTTGCGGCTGAGAATCACGTCCTGATATTCTTGCAGCGAGGAGAGTTCCAATCGCTTCACCCGCTCGGTAGACAGCTTGTTGCTGCGGCGTATATTCTTGTCGTCCTTGGCCCCCGGCAGGATGAGGGCTTCCTTGGCCCCCGGCAGGATGAGGGCTTCGATCGTGAGGTCCAGTTTGAATTCTGAGGGGCGGCTGGTCGGATTGACCGACAGCAGGCTGATCTTGTGCAGATGGCTCGCCTTGTAGAACTCGTGCAGGAATTGCGTAAGTTGATCGAGCGTGCCGTTCATTTCCACGCCGAACCTCAGCGCCGTGTAGACACCCGGCCTCGAGGTGCCGGCTTTGGGAGAGATGCTGGCGTTGCTGAATTCAACGCTGTCGACGATCGTGCTGTCGACGATCGTCTCGCGAAGCCATTTCGTGTAGAGGGCCTCGGCCGCCTCCCGTTCGGTCGGCAGCGAGCGTAGCTCTCGCCGGGCCAATTCTCGGGTGAGAGGGCCCAGCAGGCGACTCTGCGCCTTCTTCTGATCCCGTTTCTCAACCAAGGCCGCTCGCTTCGCGTGAAGCACTTTGGACGACTCTCCGCCGGTTGCCAGCCAAGCTATCGCCAACACCACTACAGCCACGCCGGTGGCGATCACCAAGATCTTCTCTCGTTTCTGTAACGCCATCACTTTTTCTCCTGACCGACGATGAACACTTCCTCGTCGAACGAACGCTCGTAGAACTGGTTCGAGTCGTCCGGGTCGCTACCGCCCCCCTTGACCGGATGCAACTCGCGCAGCTCGCTTTCCACTTCGCCGATCGAAGAGGCCGACGAAGCCAGTCCCTCCAATCTGATCTTGGGAACGGGCTCCTTTTTCCCGTCGCCGTCCGTATCATAGGAGCCGCCGGAGAGCGTCATCTTGGTGACCATCGCCTTTTTGGCCACGGGAAATTCCTTCGACAACCGGTAAAGTTCGTCGAGCCACACCGCATCGGTCGCTTCCCACGCCTTCAGTTCGTCAACCGCCCTACGCGCCTTTTCGGTCGCGATCACCTGCTCGTCCAGATGTTTCATTTCCTTGGCAAGGGCTTCGATGTCGTCACGAACCCAGCCTTTTTCCAGGATCCCGTAGCCGAAATACGCCAGCACCAGAGTGGCGACCGCGGCGATGGCAACGGCCGCACCCTGCTTCCGGCTCTTAGGCGGGGCGGGGCGCCGTGGATCGAAGAAATCGATGGCCTGGCCGGTCTGCTCCAACTCGGCCAGCGCCATGCCCAACAACGGCGCAAAGCGGCCCGGGTGCTCCGGCAACGCGTCGCGCAACTCCGAACCGAGACGCAGTCCGTCGAACGGATAGACACACTCGGTCTCCGCTGCCAGGCTCCCTTGGATCGACCAGACCAACTCCTCGTGCGAGTCGCCGGAACCGTAGAGTACGATCGACTCGATCCGTTGACCACCGAGTTGGTTCTGCGCGGCAGCTATCGTGCGGCGGATCTCACCGAGCAGGGCCTGAGAGGCCGAAGCGTCTTGAAGCGGATCGCCGCTGAGCCGGGCGGTTCGCAGGAAGACCACCTGACGGTCGACTACCACGGTCAGGTCTGCTTCGTCGGGCAACAGATCGACCAGCAGCGTTACCTTTGCCTGTGCGGTCGGGCGACTTCTCGCCAGCAAGGACGCGGCCGCACACGGACGCAATAGCAGCCGCCGGGGCGTCAGGGCGGCGGCTTCGCACATTTTCCGGATCTGCTGAACCGGTTGCGGCCCGATCGCTGCGGCCAGCACGTTGCGACCGCCCTCGGGTGAGTCCGCCATGGGGACGAAGTCCAACAGCCAGTCGTCGGCCAGTTCGGCGAACTCGCGGATCGCCTGGAAGTGAACCATTTCGGGTAGCTCGGCGTCCGGTGCCGGCGGCAGCGCAAGGTGACGCAACTCGATGCTACTTCGCCCGACGGCCACCAGTGTCTCGCTCTGCTGAATCCCCCGGGCGGCCAGGGCGGCGGCGATCCGGCCACCAACACTAACTTTGGCCGGGTCCTCGTCCGGTCCTTGCGGCAGAAGCGCCACGCTGAACGCGTGGTCGATCACCACCCGATCGCCACGCGACGCGGCCACCACGAGCCTTGCTTCAGTGTCGTTGAATTCTAGTGCCAGGATTTGGGGCATTGGTCTCGATCTGGTTTGCGTGTCGTCTTGGGGGGATACACGCTGTGGGTGACTAACGCGTGGGTCTCGTGCATCGACCCACCCTACCTACATTGTACATTGTAGCAGAATATCCAGTCGTTTGCCGGTTGTATCGATTGGCAGCGGTGTGCGAAGCCGCAAGCAGCCCGGGTGGTTTGCTACGGGGATGCCTCGACGCCGAGGATTTCCTTGGGATAGCCGCGTCCGAGATGGCTGATATCTCGAAAAAAGAGCACTTTGGCGGGCTTGGTGGTGGCGTCGAGCACGGCCTCGATTCGCACGGCCGGGCCGCCCTCGTCGAAATAGCCGATCGCCTGGGCCCGATAAACGTTGCCGCCGCCGGTGAGGAACGGAATCAGCGACTTCATCTCCTCCAGCGTGACCAGTCCTTCCGAGAGAATCCAGGTCTCGTAGTGGCGGCTAGTTTCGGCCTCGATCGGGTTCGACTCCCGTTCGGAGATGATCTGGTCGAGGATATCCTCGGTCATGCCGGGGATGCCTGCCAGCACGGTCTTCGGCGCCTGGTTGACGTTGATCCGGCCGGGGATCAGCGGCGAGGCGTTGATCGAGGTGTTATCCATCAGTTTGGGCAGGAAGAGATCCATCCCCATGGGGGTGTCGGGGAAAGGCGTCTGAAGGACGGTCGAGCTATTGTCACCTTTGAAGGTCACCTGCACGTTCGGGCCGATGATTTCGAGGATCGTCTGCTGGAACTTGTGCTTGCTCGGCTTCGACAGGTCGAGCTGACCGCCGCCCCTCTCAGGCTTCTTGCTGCCGGTGTATGGGCCGTTCTGGCGGAAGGCGACGATGAACGTAGCGAACTCCTCGCCGACGGCTTGCTTCAACTCGTCGTAGAGTTCCTCCATGTCTTCCTGATTCAGGTCGATCTTAGGTTGGCCTTCGGGGCGGACGTTCAACTCCATGCTGTAGAGCGTCAGGTAGGCCGACCAGCCGCGGTTCATGGCGTCCTGGGCGTTGTCGACGTCCTCGAAATTCTCGGCGTCCGGCTCGTCCGGGTCTTGGTACCCGTTGCGGTTGGCGTCGCTGCCGAACAGCAGCCAGGGCGTCACGTCGCGGACCAGCAACAACTCCTCGACCGTCTCCAGTGGACCGTTCTTCGGCGCGTAGGGCGCATCGAGCGAGGCGTAGTCTTCCTTCTCGGCCCCGAACTCCCGCGGTTCGTCGTCCTCGTCGAGCCAGTCGAGGATGGCGTCGGCGATGTCTTCGGTCATACCGGGAAGGCCCATCAGGATCTCGCGGCCAGCGCCTTCGACTATTTCGTCCAGAAAAATCAACGTATTGAGGTTCAGCCGCGTCGACTCGTCTTCCA
>JABMRB010001157.1 GCA_013202865.1 Candidatus Nealsoniibacteriota bacterium
AGCGTAGCCCCTTTGCCGTCGGCCCGGCCGGGCCAGGAGCCGGAGTCGTTGTAGCGGAGGTTGATGAACTCTTCCTCGTCGACGTCGATCAGCCGGATACGCTCGCCGGCGTTGTTGAGGTTGCCGGAGTACTCGCCTCCGACGAGCACGCCGGTAAGATGGGACCGTGCGGCCAGCGCCTCCAGGTTGTTGGCCAGCACGATGTACTGCCCGGCGGCGAGCTCGGGCAAGTCGGTCGACGTGGTGATCGCCAGGCTGTCGAACATCGCCCGAACGAACGAGTTGCCGACCACGGCCGCGTTATTGTAGGCCCCGATCGTGACGGTGTGGTCGCCGGCGCTCAGGGTCACGCTGAGATCGGCGGCGCGCCAGCCGGTGTCGTAGTTGCTGCCGCCGTTGCCATCGCCGGCCCGATGGATCAGGCTGTCGTTGGTGTCGCTGCCGTAACGCGCGGCGTCGATTGCCAGAATCACTTCGCCGAACTCGCCGGCTTGGAGATCCTGCCCCAGGATCATCCGATACTGCAAGGAGACGTCGACCTTTGCAGCCGTGTCGAGATGGAACGTTTGCGACCAGCCACCGGAGGCGGCGTCGCCCGAGGTGTGCGTCCCCAACTGTACGAACAGGCCCCCGGTATCGCCGACGCCGGCCGAGGCGTCGTAGCTGCCGTCGGCCAGGCCCGGCCGGCTGGTGCCGCCAAAGACGTCGTCGGCGTAGGTAAAGCCCTCCGCGTCGGCGTCGAAGCCGTTTTCCAGCAGGTACAAGGTGTTGGTGCCGAATGCGAAGTCCACGCCTTCGATGAACTCCACGTCGGACAGGTCGATCGCGGCGGCGCTGATGTTCTGCAACTCGACAAACTCGAAGTCCGCGTTCTCGAACGGCGCGTCCTGCACCGGCTGGATCGCCAACTCCGCGTCGGTGGGATCGTAGGGATGGTAGTTGATCTCGGTAATCGCCAGATTGTCGGCCGCGGCCGGGTCACCGATCGTGAACTGCGCTTCGGCCAGCGGAGACCAGACGCCGCCGGAACGCACCCGGGCCTTGATGACCGTGCCGTCGTGGATCGAAATCGAGGAAGTGTAGAGCTGCCCACTGTCCGTGTTGACGGCTCCACCGATTTCCCGGGGATCGGCGCCGTCGACGGTGTAGTAGATCGCGCCCGAGCCGGTCAGCGTCACCCCATAGCCCGGCGTCACCTGGCCGCCGTGCTTGTTGTAGTTGGGCGGATTGACGTTGGGGTACCACCCCTGGCCCTTGAGTTGGTTGATTACGGTGCCGGTCCGGCTGGAGATCCAGCTTCTAATCTCATTGACGTCGCCGAGCCAGTCGTCGCGGTCTTTAGGAGGATTGGCTTTTTGATCGCCCCAGCGGGCGGACTCGGCAACGATAGCCGAATCGATCTGTTCGGCCCGCTCGTTGATCACCTCCACGACCGCCTGGTACGTGAGTTCTCCGTCGTTATAGAGGTGTTTGTACACGGCATCGGCGAAGCGAAGCCGGTATTCTTCGTTGGCACAGAGCTGCTCGTGGAGCCAGTGCGCGTTGAAGTTCTCAAAGTCATCTGCCCGCGAGTCGCCGCTCAGAAGTGGCGTTACCATGTCGTTGGCGCCCGTGCCCAGCGAATGCTCGCTGTCGTGCTCGAAGAACTTCCACCCGTCAGGGTTGGCCCGATTGTAGATCGCGTAGTAATTGTTCGGCCTGGGTCGGGTGTATTTCGAGCCAGGCCCGTCACGGTCACCCGTATAGTAGGTGAGCACCATGTAGTCAATCAGGTTATCGACGTCGAGCATCCGCTCGTAACTGGGATTCCACGTGCCGTCGGGGTTCATACCCCGGGCGCGGAAGTAGTCCTCGTTGTCGGCGTAACCGCCGAGGGTGGCCTGCCACAGCCTTTGGTAGGCAAGCGTGTTTCCGTCGGTGGCGAAGATCCGGCGGCCGTCGTTGTTGTTCTGCTTGATCACGTCATAGTCGTCCGCGTCGCCGCCCATGTACGAAGCGGCGAACCTCGCCTCGGCCCGCTCCTGCGTTTGGAACAGCCCCCAATAGTGGCCGTTGAGGTACAGATGGTAGTAACGACTGCGGGTATAGGGCTGCCCCATGTTGCCCTGGATGTCGCGGGAAGCGACGTCGCGGAGCATGGTATTGTTGTTCGGCCCGCCGAAGGCCCAGGAGTAGTTCTGCGAGGTCCTCAGGTCGACCTTGTCGAACCTGTCGGCGCCCTCGTCGCCGAATAGGGGATACTCCAATGCCACGTCCCCGTACTCGTCACGGAAAAAGAACCGGAAAGCGTGTTTGGGGTTGGCGTCCTGGCTGCTGTATCCGCCGCGGATCCGCGCGCCCGCTTCGACCTGAAACCCATCGTCGGCGCCGTCGGGGAACCCTGCCCCGGTGGCGTTCTCGGGATAGATCAGTTCGAGCGATACGGGCCGTTCCCAACTCCGGCCGTCCAGGTTGGCGTTGACGAAGATCCCGGTCGACGAGTTGAACAGGTGCTTCAGATCGGTGACCAGCGAGATGGTCGCAACGGCCTCCAGCGCAGCCCGCACGTCCCACTGCGGATCGTTGACGATGCTCGGCTCCATGCCCCAACTGAGGATCTGGCCGTTGAGCTGTCCGGGAAGCGGCCAACCGGGGCCCGGCCGCGCGGTCTCGGACTGCGTCAGCACGTCGTCCAGGAAGATATACGTCTGCGTGTCGACGCCGGTCGGCTGCAAGTCCTCCTTGAAGGCGGCAGCGCGTAGCGTGGTCGTGTGGTCGACGTGGATCGGCCCCGTGTATTTGGTGCCGTGGTCCTCGGTCGGCTCACTGCCGTCGAGCGTGTAGTAGATCGTCGCCCCGGGCGTGGCGCTCGTGATCGCCACGTCCAGCGGCGCGTCGAAGAAGCCACGGTCGACGCTGAACTTCGTGTCGGCAACGAAATCGACGAAGCCGGTCGAATTCGCCGACTCCGGCGTGGGGTTGCCGAAGTAGCGCCGGCTGTTGCTGACCAGATCGGGCAGGATCAGGAAGTCGGGGTCGTCGGCCGTGAAGTTCAGCCCGTGGATCGCCAGCATGTTGCTACCCGGCTGCAACACGTCGAGGAACATGGAGACGTCGAACAGTTCGTATTCGAGCGATTCGGGCACTTCGCGATCGTGTGTGGCCGAGGAGTTCCAGGCGGGTGAGGCCGGTGCGTAGTTC
>JABMRB010001158.1 GCA_013202865.1 Candidatus Nealsoniibacteriota bacterium
TCGTCGAGGAAGCCCTCGTCGCACATCATCATTTCGCTATAGACGGCCCAACCCTCGATGAACACGCCGGAGGCGAGCAGCGCCCGGAGCTTTCCCGGATAGCGGTTGGCGTGGGCAATCTGCAGGAAATGCCCCGGCATCGCCTCGTGGATCGTCAGGTTGTGCAGCGACCGAACGTTGTACTCCCGCAGGAACGAATGTACTTGCTCAGCGGTCCAATCTTCCGGCAGCGGGGCGACGGCGTAGAACGTCTTCTGTCCCACGTCGAGCGGCCCGGGCGAGTCGCAATAGGCGATCGATACGCCACGCCGAAACTCGGGCATCAGTATAATGTCGACCGGATCGGGCGGCACGGTCACCAGGTCCTTCTCGCGCACGAAGGCGGTGGCCAACGCAAGCGACTGCTGGGCCGTTTCCACGATCTTGTCGCGCGGGGGCATCTCGGCGTACGCCAATTCCAGGCACGCCCGGATGATCGATTGCTTGTAGGCGTCCGATGGCACAGCGTCCCCGCTGCCGGCGGCACTGCCTGGAAAATCGGTCAACGGGTACTGCTTTCGATAGACTTCCTTGGCGATCGCGTACATCTGGTTGCGAACGTTGCGAAGCTGGGCCTCGGCCCGATCGCGGATCTGGCGTCGGGTGGTCGGTGTCTGGAGCGTGAAGGCCAGCTTCTCGTCGAACCGCTCGGCACCGATGCGAAAGTTGCCGGCCGCGCGGGGTAGCAGCTCGGATTCGAGCCACTGCTGGTGCCGCTCGATGGCAGAGCGGGCGGTCGCCATGGCTTTCGTCAAACGAGTGCGCTCGTCGGCCGGGAGTTCTTCCAGGTGCGGTTTCACCATGTTGTCCATGACGGCCAAGGCACCGCGGTTCTGCTTGATTGCCGTTTCGGCATGGATCTTAGGCACACGTTTCGGGTTGAGCGTCGCGCGGACCTGCTCCAGCAGCCGGGGGAACTGCTCCAGCCGGTCGGCCACCCGCGCGAGCCGCTGGTCCAACGGGGCGAAGTTGCGGGCCGTCAGGGCGTAGATCGAAGTGCCGGCCAGTTCCGTATAGATCAGCGGGTCCCATGCCCACTGCTGCAACTCCTTCAACTGCCAGAGCCGGGCACGCAGATGGTGCTCAAGCATCGCGTAATCGACCTGATTCGCGCGAGACAGTTTTTCCCGATCGACGTCGGCGAGCTTGGCGAGGCACTCCTGACAGAAGGCGGTCTCCCGTGCCCGCGACGCCGTGTTGACCTGATCCAGTTCGCCGTCGAATCGGTGGTCGCCCAGCAAGGTCGCCGAGACGGGAGCCATCGCGGGCGCCTCATCGACGTAACGCTGCACGAGTGCGTCGAACCGACGATCGGCAGGCGACTCGGGCGACGCGGCCTGGCACGTGGTCAACACGGCAAGGGTTACGGTTGCGGACAGCAGTGACATTGTTTTCCTCATTTCGAGTGTCGTCGGATATGCCGGGGAACCGCGGTCGGCTCTGCTACATTAGAACACGTTTGACGCAGATTGCCACCGGGGTGACGGCGGTGAGAGTTGGGGCAGTCCGCGGCCAAACAACTTAAGAAGAACCACGGATTACACGGATGGGAAGCGGCGAAATGCCCTGCCCTGCCACTTCTATCCGCGACATCCGTGTAATCCGTGGTTTCTTCATAGTGGAACCCGTACTTCCTTGTGGCGTCCTAACATACGCAAGTTCCGGATGAACCACAAAACAACCACCACCATCCACTATCCACTCCCCACTCCCCACAGGGGTGGTTTCAGGTTTCACTCCCCGATTGCGGCTGCCTGTCCGGTCGGGTATGATACAGTTGGTTATGTTGTGGCGAGATTCACAAACAAAAGGAGCCGACGATGTTGCGTATGTTCATTGCTGCGTTCGTGCTGTTCTTGCTTGGCACGACTCCTGTCCCGGCCACACCGGAGCTGCCCAAGACCGACCCCGATTGGTATCTTCGCCAGGCGACCTGGCAGGAGACGTTGCGGCTGTCGCGCGAGGCACTGGTCCTGCACGTCAAGGCAAGCCCGGGCGTTGTTGTGCCGGGTGCCCCGCAAGGTGTGCAGTTCGGCCCGTCGCATGCGATCGGACCCTTTAGACCCGTGTCGGGTAAAGATGGCTTGGAGCATGCCTATCCGCCCGAATTGGAAATCGACCTGACGAAGCGATACGACCGGCTGAGTTGGAAGCGCGAGACGCGGCCCGACGGACAATGGCATACCGACATCGATCTGCCCGACCACTGTTCGATGTACCTGTTCCGCACGGTCACCACGTCGGCGCCCGGCACGATCACCGTCTACATCGGCTGCGACGACCGGGCCAAGGTGTGGCTCAACGGCAAGCTCATGAGCACCATCTCCGGCGTGTCCCGCGGCGCTGCGGTGAAGCTCCCGCTTAACAAGGGCGAGAACGGCTTGCTGCTGAAGTACCACAACAACACGGGCGGCAAGGGCTACTCCTTCTCGCTGACGCAGAACACACAGAACGGCCAGTCCAACGAAAACACCCCCGAGGCCGTTCTCTGGCAACTCGTCGAACGGGACTTCCGCGACGCGGCCGACCGGCGCCGCATGCAGTGGGAACGCGAAGACGGCATCTGGACCGGCGATTGGCCCAAGGGCGACTTCCGCGCGGTCGCAGGACGATACGCAACCGCCACTCGCAAACTGGCGTCGCTCGACGTCGAGGCAACGCAGCGCGCCGACAAGGCGGCCAACCCGGGCGATCTCGGTGCGGTCCGCGAGTTGTACTACGGCTCCCGCGCAATCGAAGAGACGACCGAAATGGCCGGCGGGCTCGACTTCGCCCCCTTGCGCCGCGCCATCACCGACCTGACCGAATCGTTCGGCAGCCGGTATCCGCAAGGGCCGCAGTACCTGGCCCGGCTGACGAATCTCGAGAAGCTCCGCAACGCCGCCCTGCTGAAAGGCGTGGGCGATCTGAAAGCACTCGTCCGCGTGGGCGACGAGTTTCAGGCGCTGCGCACCGAGGCCCTGCTGGCTAACCCGCTGTTAGACTTCGATAAGTTGATGCTCATCAAGCGTCGCGGTAACCTGGGCCTGCCCCAGAACTGGCAAGGTAACTGTGTGATGCGGGGTGGGTTCGACAACGAGATCGCCGTCCTCTCGCCCGCGCGGCCCGACGGTGAACTCACGACGCTCTACCGCCCGGAGAACGGTGGCTTTGTCGGCGACGTCGATCTCCACTGGGACGCCGAGAAGATGCTCTTGTCGATGCCCGACGAAAAGAAGCGGTACCAGGTCTACGAACTTGCTGCCGACGGGACGGGATTGCGACAGGTGACGCCGCCGGAACCGGACATCGACAACTACGACGCCTGCTACCTGCCCAACGAGAAGATCATCTACGACTCGACCGCCTGCTTCCAGGGCGTGCCGTGCGTCGGCGGCGGCAATCAGGTCGCCAACTTGCACGTGATCAACCCCGACGGCACGGGCATCCGCCGCCTCTGTTTCGACCAGGACCACGACTGGTGCCCGGCCGTAACCAACGACGGCCGCGTGATCTTCGCCCGCTGGGAGTACAGCGACACGCCGCACTACTTCACCCGCGTGATGATGCGGATGAACCCCGACGGCACCAACCAGATGGCACTCTACGGCAGCAATTCGTACTGGCCCAACTCGACGTTCTACGCCCGCGCGATCCCCGGACACCCGTCGAAGTTCGTCGCCGTCATCTCGGGCCATCACGGCGTGCCGCGGATGGGCGAGCTAATCATCTTCGACCCCGCGTTAGGCCAGCACGAGGCGGACGGCGTCGTGCAGCGGATCCCCGGCTACGGCGAGAAGGTGGAGCCGATCATCCGCGACCAACTGGTCAACAGTTCCTGGCCGCGGTTCCTGCATCCGTTCCCGCTCAGCGAGAAGTATTTCCTCACCAGTTGCAAACTCGACGCCAAGTCGCCATGGGGCGTCTATCTGGTCGACGTGTTCGACAACATCCTACCGATTTGTGTCGAAGAGGGCGTCGCGATGCTCGAGCCGGTACCGCTTCGAAAGACCGAGCGGCCGCGGGTCATCCCCGAGCGCGTCGACATCAAACGCAAGGACGCCGTCGTTCACCTCTCCGACGTTTACGCCGGCGGCGGTCTGAAAGGCGTGGCCCGCGGCACGGTGAAGCAGTTGCGGTTGTTCGCCTTCGACTACGGCTATCAGAGACTGGCCAACCACACGTATATCGGCATCGAGGGGCCGTGGGACGTACACCGCATTTTGGGTACGGTCGACGTCGAGTCGGACGGCTCGTCGGTGTTCCGCGTTCCGGCCAACACGCCCCTTGCCGTGCAGCCGTTGGACGAGAATGGCAAGGCCCTGCAACTGATGCGGAGTTGGTTCGTCGCCATGCCGGGCGAGAACATTTCGTGCGTAGGCTGCCACGAGCGAGTTACCGACACCCCGCCCATGTACGGCTCGGTTGCCTCGCGCAAGCGGCCGCAAACAATTCAACCCTGGTACGGGCCGGCACGCGGTTTCAGTTTCGACCGCGAGGTGCAGCCGGTGCTCGACAAGCACTGCGTCGGCTGCCACAACGACCAGCCGCGCGACGGGAAGCAGCTTGTCGACCTGCGGCAGGACGACGTGCGGACGTTCAGCCGGGCA
>JABMRB010001159.1 GCA_013202865.1 Candidatus Nealsoniibacteriota bacterium
CGCCGGCAGCGAAGGACGCTGTGCCGCCGGCAGCGAGTGACGCTGTGCCGCCGGCATCCGATGCGACGACCGTCGTCGACGAGTCGGTTTCCTTCCGCTGGTACCCGGTGGTCGACTACGATCGATGTACGAACTGCCTGGAGTGTCTAAATTTCTGCCTGTTCGGCGTGTTCGGGGTTGACGCCTCGGGCGGGCTGCTGGTCGAGCAGCCCGACGCGTGCCGCGACGGGTGTCCGGCTTGCGCCCGGGTTTGTCCTTCCGGCGCGATCATGTTCCCGCGTCACGACGACCGGGCCATGGCGGGCGATCCGAAGGCCCCGGTCGGCGGTGGCGGTGGCCTCGTCCAACTCCTCGGCGACTTGAACTCGATGGACACAGCCGCCACCGAACGCGACCACGCGGTGGCCGAGAAGGCCGGGGCGGAGGAGGACGACCTCGATCAACTCGTCGACGATTTGGATGAGATGGACCTATAAAGCCGCGACCGGTGGTCGCGCTGAAAAATGGCGCGACCACCGGTCGCGGTTAGAAGCGGCGCGACCACCGGTCGCGGCTTTGTGTAAAAGGAGTTCGCGATGATGTGGTGCCGTCTCTTTGCTCTTATCGCGTTTCTACTGACCACCAGTCTCTCCGCGGCGGACGGCCCGGCCCCGTTGCCCGGCACGAAACGGCTGACGATGACCGGCGATATTGCTTCGCAGATGGTCGAGGGCGTCGACCGGTTCTTGCTCGCCGAGACGGAGAAGTCGATCGAGCGCCGCGGGCAACATTGGAATCGCGACACATCTTCAGTGCAGAAGTACAACGCCTCGATCGAGCCGAACCGTAAGCGGCTGGCGCACATTCTCGGCGTGCGCGACGAGCGGGTGCCGTTCGACGCGCCCGAACTGCTCGCCACGACCAGCCAGCCGGCGCTGATCGGCCAGGGTGAGGCGTATAGCGTGTTTGCCGTGCGTTGGCCGGCGTTTGGTGACGTGCATGGCGAAGGCCTGCTGTTGGTGCCGGCCGGCGCGCGACCCGTGCTCGCCGACGTGATCGCCATCCCCGACGCCGCTCAGACGCCCGAGATGATCGCCGGGTTGACCGAAGGCATAGCACCCCAATCGCAGTTCGCTCGGCGGCTGGCCGAGAGCGGCTGCCGCGTGTTGGTGCCGACACTGATCGACCGCAACGTGACGCATCGCCGCCTGACCAATCGGGAGTTCCTCTACCGCTCGGCTTTCGAGATGGGCCGTCACCCGATCGGCTACGAACTGCAGAAGGTGTTGGCCGGCGTCGACTGGTTCGCCAAGGAGGCGGGTGACGGCGATGCGAAGATCGGCGTGATCGGCTACGGCGAAGGCGGCATGCTGGCGCTCTACGCCGCCGCCCTGGATACCCGGATCGACGCAGCCTGTGTGAGCGGCTACTTCGGCTCGCGGCAGAAAATGTGGCAGGAGCCGATCGACCGCAACGTGTTCGGGCGGCTTGAGCAATTCGGCGACGCGGAGCTGGCAGCAATGATTGCCCCGCGGGCGTTGATCGTCGAGGTGGCGGCCGGCCCGCAATTCGAGGTCCCACCGGGTACCGGCGGCGGCCCGGGCAAACTCGTTACGCCCACGCCGGAGGAAGTTCGCGACGAACTCGTACGCGCCGGCGCGATGCTCAAAGGTCTGCATGCGGAGTCGCAACTGAAAATGGTCGTCAGCGGCGACGGCACAGCGTCAATGGGATCGGCGACGGCCTTGCTGCGACTGTTAGAACGATTCGGCGACCGTGCCACGTTGGCCGAGCCGGGCAAGCCTCCGAAGCACTTCCGTAAGGACTTCGACCCGGCCCCGCGTCACCGCCAACAGATGCACGAGCTCGACCGGCACACGCAATGGCTGTTGCGCGAGAGTCCCCATGTCCGCCGCGAGTTCTTCGAGCGGCTCGATACGAGTTCTTCGGAGAAGTTCAACGAAACGATCGAGTGGTACCGCGACACCTTCTACGACGAGATCATCGGCCGATTCGACGACAAGCCGCTGCCGCCGAACGTGCGCACCCGCCAGGCTTACGACGAGCCTAAGTGGACCGGTTACGAAGTGGTGATGGACGTCTTCCCGGACGTAATCGCCTACGGCATCTTACTGTTGCCCAAGGACATCAAGCCAAACGAGCGGCGGCCGGTGGTCGTTTGTCAGCACGGTCTGGAGGGCCGGCCGCAGGACGTCGTCAGCGGCGACGGCCGGTCGTATCACGACTTCGCGGCGAAACTGGCCGAGCGGGGGTTCGTTACGTTCGCCCCGCAAAACCTCTACATCTTCGGCGACCGCTTCCGCACTTTGCAACGGAAGGCCAACCCGCTGGGTAAAACGCTCTTCTCGATCATCATC
>JABMRB010001160.1 GCA_013202865.1 Candidatus Nealsoniibacteriota bacterium
ATATTTAGCCCGCCGTGAATACACGGCGGGAATACGCACCAACCCCGGGTGTGTTCACCCGGGGCTAAATTGGCCGACGGCACCGGCCGCCGCATGGGGCCGGTGCCGTCAGGCTGTTTCTGCGTCTACTTCGGATCGCCGAATCAGAACCCTTCCGCGTCCGGAGGTCCGGCGCCACCGCCCGCGGCGGCCTGCGCCATCTGGGCGGCTGCGGCGATCACCTTGAGCAGTCCGCCTTCGATCTCCACCTGGGTACTGCTGCCGTTAGGAATTCCCTTGGAGGTAATCGTGATGTGGTCCTTGCCCCCCGACTGCTCGAGGACCGCGGCCAACATCCCGGCCATCCCCTTGGTCTCCATGTCGGGAGCCATTTCGGCGATGAACTTCGCGATCGGCGTGGCCGATATCGATATCCGCATGGGCGCGATGCTCTTGCCGGGCGCGGCGGCTGAGGCGTCGATCGCCTGCTTCAGCGTGGCCGTAGCGTCACGGCCGAGGGCGAAGTAGACGCTCGTGTCGCTGAGTCCTACCACCACTTCCAGCGATTCGCCGAACATCTTGGCCGCTTCTTCCTCCCCGGGCGGCACGGGGACCGTGAGTTGGTGCAGCTTGACACCGGCGTGCGTCCCCGCGTCGAGCTTCAGCATTTGGGCAATCTCCGGCTCTTCGTCCATGGCTAGTCCGGCCACCTGCTTGAGGACCTTCTCCAGCTTGTTGCCTTCGGCGATCGCGCTGGCGGCGACAATGGTTATCGCATCGGGTTTCAGGACCACCGAGGCTCCGATGTCGGCCGATTTGGTCTCGATCGTCTTCTCCGCCACGGCTAACAGGTCCGTCAGGACCTGCTTGGCCAGCGCGAGTTCCGCGCCGGAAAGCCCTTCGTCTTCAAGTTGCTTTACCGCATCGGTGCGAATCTCGGCAATGGTTCCCTTCACTTGAGCAACGTCCGCGTCGCTGAGTTTGCCGGCAGCGCTGAGCGTCACCGCGGCGCCAGGTAACTCGAACCCGGCAAAATTGGTCTTCGTGTCGCCTATCTCGCTGAACTGCGTGGCCAGACTCGTGCCAGCGACCGCTGTAACTTCGACCTCGAGCCGAGCCGAGCCGGTCGTCTGATCGATCTGCCAACCGATCACGATCTCGTTGAGTTCGTTCAGCATCGTCTTGACTTGCTGCAACACGTTGTCGGCAGGCTGTCCCGGCATGAACATCTGCGCGCCTTCTTCCAATCCCGACAGAATCTCCTGGCGAAACGCCTCGGGAACGTTCGCAACCGACACCTTCACCGCCAGGTCATACTTCTTCTCGAGCCCGCCGAGCGCCGCAGCCGGATCGGCCGGGACGTCGGCCAACTGAGCACGATCGGAAACAAAGAACGCCCAGCCACCCTTCTCCTGAGCGTAGAGCGTCTGACCACCGGCATCTTCGATCACCCAAACGCCGTCGGCCGGCGCGTCGGCCTCGCCGCCGGCCAGGTTCATCACCAGCCCCATCAACGCGTCCATATCCGTAACCGGCACGAAGACGAGAACCGGAAACCCCGGTGAATCGTCGGCGGCTTGGACCAACAGGCCCCAGGGCTTCTTGGTATCGACGCCGGGCACCGCCGGGGCGTCCTCCGCCGCCATCGGGCCTTGGGTCATCAGTTTCAAGAGCGCTTCCAGGCCGTCGGCCATACCTTCATTGTTGGCCAGCCCACCGATGTAGTCGATGTCCGAGAAAAGTTCGTCGTAGCCCGAAAACGACACGGTTACCAACGGCTTCAAGGCAGTGTCTTGTGCGGGACACGCGCCGGCCATCCCCAGCAGCAGGGCGACCACCAACATGGGTAGCAGAGTTCTTCTCACGTTCGATTCTCCTTCGTTCTTGTGGAAAGTGGCGTTTCTTACAGAAAGTGAACGTCGCTTAGCGAGGCCCGCAACCAGCAAGCCAGACCGCGGCCCGGGGGAACCGGTTTCCCCCATCAATTAGGCAAGTGTACCCGGCAGAACCCGGCAGGACCAGTCTCGGCATAAAGGGATTCGTGAAAACGGCGGCAAGCTTGGGTTTTGCGTGTCGTGGAATCCCGCATACCCCCCGGTGAGGTTATCGCAACCCTGCAATGTACCTGACTTATTCGCCCAACCCGTAGCCACGCTCGCCAGAGCGTGGTTCTCAAGGGCAAATGCCCACACGGTCTGGCGGCCGTAGCCGCCAAGTCCCAGTCCTGGTTATACAGCACCGGATGCGGTGCGGTTACGCGGTCGAGAAGATCGGTGTCAGTGAACCGTGCAACCAACTGCCACAGCACCCCCCGACAGAAGGGCGTAGCGACGATGTGGAGGCGGGTGAGATAGACTCGCCTCAGGGGTTGCGAATCAATCGGAAACAACCCGTACGATGGGCCTCCGGCTCGCTGAACTTCGCCAACAACTCGAGGTCGTCGATGCACTGCCCAATCGTTATTCAAAGCTGATGCGCATAGATAACTCCCGGGAACGGTTGGCCCTCGCGCTGGCGCTGTCGTGCCTCCCTCAACAGGTCGCGGTCCTGGCTGAACAGGACGCGATCCAACGCGGTGGCGCGGTCGAGAAGCTCAGGGTCGGGGAGCCGTTGGGAGTGATCCTCCTGGGCCGTCAAAACATCGACTTCGCGGAGACGGAGAGCAATAGTCACGGCTCGCCGAACGTGAACGTCCATGTAGAGCCTGATACTCACGGCATCTTACCGGCTTGACGCAGGCGTCTGCGTGCAGGGGAGTTCACCGCCTGCGCGGCCAGCGTGTCGACCTGCCGAAGCTGCTGCTGAATCTCCGCGTCGAATGCAGTTTGGTGGTCATGATAGTAGGAAAGCCCGGCATAGATCTGCGCCAGAGAGAGATGCGGGTATTGAAAACGTATTTCCTCGGGGCTGGAATCATGCGCTAGCTTGTCCAACACAATTTCGACCACCTTGACGTTCGTGTCGTCAAGCCACGCCACTCCCGTTTCGTCCAATCGGATATGCGTCGGTGTCACTACACTCACGACTTACCTCCCAGCAATTGCCCTGTTTCAATTCTATCATCTTCAGTACGCGCAATCGACCGACACCCCCCGCACAGGTGGGCACCGGCAGCGCTGGTAGCCGGCTTCGCAGGAATCTAGTCAATGGAGCGACGGCTGAATTCTTGCGAATCCAGCTACCGGGAGTTTTCCCAGCCTTGCGAAACGCTGCTCCCACGCCAACAATACATGCATGGACTCCATCTATCTCGACCACAACGCGACCACGCCCATCCACCCGGAAGTGGTCGCCGCTATGACCGAATGTTACGCCCAGGGCCACGCCAACCCGGCCAGCCAGCACCTGCCCGGCCAGCGGGCACGCAGGGTGCTCGATGACGCCCGGTCGCGGATCGCCGAGATCCTCGGCGCCGATTTGGCCGGCCCCGGCGCAGACCGGCTCATCTTCACCGGCAGCGGGACCGAGGCCAATAGCCTGGCCGTGCTGGGAATCGCCCGGGCCGGCGGCATAGCTTCCCTCGCTGCCGGCGGCACTGCTTCCCTCGCTGCCGATGGCACTGCATCCCTCGCTGCCGGCGGCACTGCATCCCTCGCTGACGGCGG
>JABMRB010001161.1 GCA_013202865.1 Candidatus Nealsoniibacteriota bacterium
CCCAGAGCATGTTGGGCAACACCATGTTGAACCCGGCGGCGGCCAGTTCACGGGCCGAGCGGTCCCAGTCGCCGGCGTAGGCACCGGTGCCCGAATGGTTCCATACGGCCCGACCCTCGCGCCGCGGGCTGGGCTGGGCTCGGAGATAGGCGTCGGCCAGCAGGTCGTGTGCCTTGCGGGCCAATTCGACCGCCTCAGGACGGATTTCATCGGCCGCACGCGGCCTGGCCGCAGTAAAGAGAGTTATGCCTTCGTTGAGTCGCCTTTGGGCTGTAGCGTTGCCACTGGCCTTGACCTGGACGGCAAGTTGCCGGGCGTTGCTGCAATGGCCCACGCGCTCGGCGCGTTCCAAGGCGGCCCGGGTCATCTGTGGCCAAAGCGGCGGTGCCAGCCGGCCGAGGGTCGCCGCCAGGAGCTGTTTCTTCCCGGCCGGATCGTCGCGCAGAAAGATGTGGCTGAAGAAGGCCCCGCGGTCGCTGAGCAACATGGCCGCATGGCCGGTCGGCTTGCCCGAGGCGTCGAACCAACGGCCGATCACCCGGGCGTTGTGGCCGGTCGGTTCGGCGGTCGTGATGTTCCACGAGGTCTGGCGGACCGACCCGGGCAAGCCGGGCACGTCGGCGGCGTCGAAGCGGATCTCGGCGAAATCGCCCGACTGCTGCTGGCGGAAGTATTTAGGATTGCCGAAGCCCAGCGTGCGGCCCAGCCCGTGGGGTAGTTGATAGCAGACCAGCAGTTTGCCGCCGTCTTCGACGTACTGTTGCAGCGCGGCGGCAGAGCGGCTGTCTAGTCGCGGATTGTAGGCCAGCACGGCCACGCGGCGGTGGCCCAGGGCGCCCCGGAGCACGGCCGTCTCGTCGACCGCGTCGGACCCGAGACCCAGCTCGGCCAGCATGGCCGCCAGTCGATCGGCCGTGTCCACGGCAGTGGCCGTCTCGCCGTCGTCGGGGCGGGTCGACCGGTCGGGAATCACCAGCGCGACGTCGTGTTGATGGGACGTCAGGCGACGGATTCGCAGCTTGGCATCGACCGCCCGGCCCCGCCACGCGGCGATCCGCACGCCGTCGATCTTGTGCCAGCCGGCCGGTGTGCCTTCGGTGCGGAACGAGGCCTTGGAGAAGTGCAGCGTCTGCCAGCCGGTCCTGTGCAGCGATCCGTTAGCCCCGTACCAGCCGTTGCCGCTACGGAAGTAGAGCGTCCAATGCGCGAGTGCCTCGGGGGCGTCGGCGGCGACCTGCAAGGTGAACTCGCCCGCCGCGGCAAGATCCAGCGCAACGCGACGGTCGACGATCGTTCGCAATAAGTCAGGTTTCGTCGCAAACGGGGCGGTCACTTGCAGCACGGGCGAGCCGTCGTTTTGGACGACGTCCACCGGCGGGGTCCGTTCGCCGGCCGTCCACGAATCGCCATGGCGGAAATCGTCGATAACCTGCTCGGCACCGAGCAGGCAAGTAAGCAACAAGGGCAACACGGTCACGATCGGAATCCTTCGCAAAGGTGAAACACGGCCGCAAATAGTAGATTGGAGATCCGCAAAAGCCCCCGCATTGCATGCGGGGACTTTTCGCGATGTGGTGCGCTGCGCTATGCGTACTCTTCTTCGTTTTCTTCCTTTTCCTTGCCAATGGCGTCGACGGCGTCGACCAGCGCGGCGTCTTGGCGGGGTATTACGCTGCGGAGATCGAGCAAGAGGCGGTCCTGCTGCACGCGGCCGATGACCGGCGATGTGCCGAGCCGTAGCGCGGCGGCCAGTTGATCGACGTTCATCCCGGTTGGCTTCAAAGCGATGCACCAGGTGCCCAGCTTCTGGGCCGGAATCGACCCGCCGCCCAGGAAGGTCACGTCCTCGATCGGCTCGGCCTGTTCGATCGCCCCGGCGGCGGCCATCTGCGGCGCCAGTCGCTCGGCCCGGTTCCGGAGGTTCTCCATCGACGTGGTCAGCAGGTGCAACAGGGGCACCGCCAGCCGGGCCTTTTCCGGGTCGCGATAGAGCCGCAACGTGGCAGCCAGACCGGCAAACGTCATCTTGTCGACCCGCAACGCTCGAGCCATCGGGTGCTTTGCGATCCGGTCGACCCACTTCCTCCGGCCGACGATGATCCCGCACTGCGGCCCGCCGACGAGCTTGTCGCCGCTGAATAGCGCCACGTCGGCCCCCGCCTTGATGCTCTGCGAGGCGACCGGTTCACCGTGGAACCCGAACTGGGCGAAATCGATCAGCGCCCCGGAACCGATGTCGTGGATCACCGGCAGCTTGTGGCGATGGCCCAATTCGACCAGTTCCTCCAGTTCCACTTCGGACGAGAACCCGACCACGACGAAGTTGCTCGGATGGACCAGCATTATCGCGGCCGTGTTGTCGTTGATCGCGTTGGCGTAGTCGCGCAGGTGGGTCTTGTTCGTGGCGCCGACCTCGCGGAGCGTCGCCCCGCTACTGGCCATCACCTCGGGCAGGCGGAAGCTGCCGCCGATCTCGATCAACTGGCCTCGCGACACGATCACCTCGCGTCCGGTGGCCATCGCAGCAAGCGTGAGCATCGTTGCCCCGGCGTTGTTGTTGACCACCAACGCCGCCTCGGCCCCGGTCAGTTCCCTCAGCAGACGCTGCACCGCCACGTTGCGCTGCGACCGCTTGCCCGTGTTCAGATCGATCTCGACGCTGGCGTAGTCGCGGGCGACGTCACCGATGGCTTCGATCGCTTCTTCGGCCAGTGGCGAGCGG
>JABMRB010001162.1 GCA_013202865.1 Candidatus Nealsoniibacteriota bacterium
CATTCCGCAACTACCGCACCCGCATCCTCTTCTACTGTGGCAAACTCGATCTCCCACCCACCGTACCTGAAATTACCCATTAAGTTTCCTGAAGAACCTTTTTTCGAGACCCAAGATACGGTTATTGGGATTGAGGCCGGAGAAGAGTTCGAGCGAGCCCCTTGTGACGTAGACACCGGGGAAGCTATCGGCGTAGCCCGCATTCGACGGTGCGGCGTCTGGATGGAATGGCCTAGCTGCTACGGCACGGTGGGGCGCAACTACAACTCTGGCTCCAATCCCCACGTCGGTAGCCGCAATACTCACGCCATGAGTGGGCGGACCACGTAAAGGAGAAATAACTATGTCCAGCGCAGCAGCACGCCTCCGGGCCATCCTGGCGCGGAAGGCGGCAGAGACTGAGAAGCCCACCTCTCGCACGCTAGCCGACATCACTGCCGAGTGGCCCCACCCCGTCCCGATGGCGCCGGTGGGCGTCCGGTTGGTGAGTCATCGAGGCGAACCACTATTGTCCAAGGCTTGGAGGACATTCAATCGCAAGTACAAGACGGTGACTGACTGGTGCAATGCACACGCTGGCGAACCCATTGCCCGAGTGATTTCGGCACCATTGTCAACGCGGACCATTCTTCGCCACCTTGAATGGCTCGACGAATACATCGACAGGGCGGCTCGACAAGCGCGCCAGGAAGGCCGTACGCTCTTGGCTACCCAATTCCATGCCATCCTGGGGCCATATTTGGCCACTGTGGCGAGGTTACCGTAACCCCTTCTTCCGCAGCATCGTCCAGATGTCCACCAGCAACACATCGGGCGGCGAGCTGCCATCGAAATTGAAGACGGCTTTGTCCCCAAAGATCTGCTTGGCCAGCGCGTCGTACATTTTCGCTGCGCGCTCTGGGTCCCGGTACACGCCAAACGAGTAAAACTTCCCGGCGTGCTTGATCTTCACGCGCCACCAGCCGGGACGGGTGGTGTGGCGCACGACTCCGCGGAAATGTGGTTGATTACCCATGGATTTCCCCAAAAAAATGTGGACTGGACAATTGTCTGTGTGCCTGCGGCCGAATTGGCAGGATTGAGGTCGTGGCCCTCGTCAGCCCCGTTTTTCACCAACGGGGGGTTCACGGGGGGCTTTTTCGTGACGTTCGGCCGCCTCGCGTCGCCGTAAGTCCCTGCAAGGCCATGACTTCAGGTCCTTCACAGTATGGGCGGACGTGTGCCCTTTGCAGATGCTTCCAGTGGCTCGTCTCGCTCAACCCGCCATTCGCGATTCCGGCGATCCCCGCGATTGCGATCCCCTTCGTGCCACACTACAGCACGGATGCTAAGCGATCTCAGATTCACGGTGTGCCTTCCCAATTACCCTCGCTTCTTCATTCCGGTCGTGCTCACAAACGCCTTGACTGACGTTGGTTGCGGTGCAGTGGCGCAGACGGTTGTTTTCTGGATGTCGAGGCCCGCTGGCCGCAAAGCATGTCCCTGGCTACCCCGCCGTGGCGATGCTGCCGCCGGTCAATCGTCCCGGTCGTTTGCAGGGCGGGCTTCCTGCAATGGCCTTTCAGGTGGGGCCCCCTCCCATTTGCGCAAGACCCTCGCCGCTTGACGACCGGTCGTGGCCGATGTGTCGAGTCGCCTCCTTTGCTCGAAACGAATCCAGAGATCCAAACTGGGTACACTTTCGGATTCTGTACCCACTTTTCAGCCCAAGACTTCCCTTCCCGTGGTAGGCGTGCTTGTTGGTGATGTTGTAAACCGTTACACTGTAAGCGTTAGCACAACGTCGGAGTAGCGTCAGTACAACGTCGCAGATTTCCTAAACCAGCGGTCACAGGTTCAAATCCTGTCCGGGGTATTTTCTTCTTCCAGGCGAGTTACCAGGTGCGGCGGAGGCCGGCAGTGCGGGATGAATCAGGCTCCAGTCCCCGAAACGGGCCCGTCCGCTCGTGGAAACTTCGCTGCCGGACGCTCGACGTGGTTGAAATCCCGCTGCTGATGGGGATTGTCAACGTAACACCGGATAGCTTCTCCGACGGGGGGCAGTTCTTCGACCCGGCCGACGCGGTCGAGCAGGGGCTGCGGCTGGCCGACCAGGGGGCCGATCTGCTGGACATCGGCGGCGAAAGCACCCGGCCGGGGGCCAAGCCGGTCGACGCCGACGAGGAATTGCGACGGGTAATACCCGTGGTCGCCGCCCTGTGCGAGCAGACTTCGCTGCCGATCTCCATCGATACGTCCAAGGCGGCCGTTGCCCGGGAGGCACTCGCCGCCGGCGCGGAAGCGATCAACGACGTGACGGCATTGACCGGCGACGCCGAGATGCTCCGGCTGGCGGCCGAGGCGGGTTGCGGCGTCTGTGCGATGCATGCACGGGGTACGCCCCGCACCATGCAGCAGGCCCCGGTCTACAGCGACGTGGTCGAGGAGGTCGCCGCCTATCTGGCCGATCGCCGCGACGCACTGCTGGCCGTGGGCATCGACCGGCAGCGGATCGCGCTGGACCTGGGCATCGGCTTCGGCAAGACGCTCGAGCACAATCTGGCCCTGCTGAGCCACGCCGCCCGGTTCCACGCGTTGGGCTGCCTGGTGCTGATCGGCCACTCCCGCAAACGCTTCATCGGCGAGTTGCTCGGCGACCCCGCGGCCGACCGCACTGCCGGCACGGTCGGCGTGGCCATTTCACTGGCCCAGCAGGGGGTGCAGGTGCTACGAGTTCACGACGTGGGAGCCGTGCGGCAGGCGTTGGTGCTGCATCGGGCGACCACTTCTACGTGAGACCGGTCGCGGGTGGCCAGCGTGCCGGCCGAAAGGATCTCGGTAAGTGGCGTAACAGCAGGCACTTACGACGATCCGCCCGGCGGCCATTTTGAAACAATCTCCGTTGACTTGTAGCCCCTTCTAGGCGATACTTGTGCGGCGATGTGTGGCCCCCCCTCTTGTCTGGCCACGAATACCCTCCCCTGGTGATGGAAGAGCCCTGCCATGGCAGCCGGCAACCGAGACGATTTACAGCAGTATTGCCTCAATGTGGCACGACGTGCCGCTCGGGCGGCCGCCGGGCTAATGCGCGTCAGCGGGGCTGCGAAGCAGCAGTGGCTCGGACGCGGGGCCCAACTGCTGGGCCAGCGTGCGGAGGCCTTGGTCGAAGCGAACCGGCTCGACCTGGCGGCCGCACCCGACTTCGGCCTGACCGATGCCCAGATCGATCGGCTGCGACTGACGCCCGAGCGGATCGACGCGATGGCCGCCGGCATGGAGGAAGTGGCCGCCTTGCCGGAACCGATCGGCGAGATAATCTCTTCGTCGGTGCGGCCCAACGGGCTGTCGGTGCAGAAGGTCCGCGTGCCGTTGGGGGTGATCTTTTTCATCTACGAATCGCGGCCAAACGTCACTGCCGACGCGGCCGCGCTGTGTGTCAAGAGCGGCAACGCGGTGATCTTGCGTGGCGGCAAGGAGGCGGCGCACAGCAACGCGGCGATCGTGGAGGTCCTTGCCGAGGCGGCCGCCGAAGCGGGCCTGCCCGGCGACGCCGTGCAGTTCGTCACCACCACCGACCGCGAGGCCGTGGGGCATTTCCTCCGCATGCCGGAGTATATCGACGTGACGATCCCCCGCGGCGGTAAGAGCCTCATCCGTCGGGTCAGCGAGGAAGCCCGGATGCCGGTGATCAAGCACTACGCGGGCAACTGCCACGTCTACGTCGACCGGGCGGCCGATCCCGATCTGGCCGAGCGACTGGTGGTCAACTCGAAATGCCATCGCCTCGGTGTATGCAACGCGGCCGAATCGTTGGTGATACACGCCGACGTGGCCGACGCACTGTTGCCGCGGATCGGCAAGGCCCTGGTCGGGCAGGGGATCGAGTTGCGTGGCGACGAGCGGACGCGAAAGTTGTTGCCCGAGGCCACCGCGGCGACCGAAGAAGACTATGGGACCGAGTACCTGGCGCCGGTGATGTCGGTCAAAGTGGTCGATTCGCTCAACGAGGCAATCGAGCACATCAACCGGTACGGCTCGCGGCACACCGACGCGATCGTCACGCGTGAGCTGGACGCCGCCCGGGAGTTCGCTACCCGGATCGACTCCTCGGCCGTGATGATCAACGCCAGCACGCGACTGAACGACGGGGGTCAGTTCGGTCTCGGCGCGGAAATCGGCATCAGCACCGACAAGTTCCACGCCCGGGGCCCCTGTGGAATCAACGAACTGACCAGTTACAAATACGTGGCCCACGGAACGGGGCAACTCAGGGAGTAATCGATGGGCGGTGACGTACTTAGCCAAACGGAAGTGGAAAGCCTGCTCAGCGCCATGGCCAGCGGCGGCGAGGAGGTCAAGGCACCCGTTGCGACGGCCGCGCCTGTCCAGGAACCGGCCTCGACGCGAAACACCGCCGCCACACGCGGCCGCGCTAAGGTGACTTCCTACGACTTCAAACGACCCGAACGCGTCGGTAAGGAGCAGATGCGGGCGCTGCAAACACTGCACGAGGGGTTCGGGCGGAACTTCGGGGCGGCCTTGTCGGCCCTGCTGCGGAGCATTATCGAGGTGAAGCTCACCAGCGTCGACCAGCTCACCTACAGCGAGTTCGTCTTCAGCCTGGAGAACCCCACCTGCTTCAACCTGCTGAAGGCCGAGCCGCTGGAAGGCAACCTGATCCTCGACATCAACCCGTCGATCCTCTACCCGATCATCGACCGCTTGCTCGGCGGCGGGCGCGAGGGCGGGCCGCTGGCACGTCGCCCACTGACGGAGATCGAACTGCGGCTGGTCTCGCGGATTACGGGCCTGTTTCTCGACGAGCTACACCATGCCTGGGAGAACGTGCTCGACTTGGATCTGGCGGTTGTCCGCATCGAGAGCAACCCGCAGTTGGTCCAGATCGTGCCGCCGAACGAGGTCGTGGTGCTGATCAGCTTCGAGTTGACCATCGGCGACATCCGCGGGATGATGAATCTCTGCATTCCCTACAACTCGATCGAGCGGATCGGCAGCAAGCTTTCGGCCAACAAGTGGTCGGCCTACCGCCGCTACAAGCCGACCGAGGAGAGCGTCGGGCGGATCAGCGACGCCTTGCGCAGCTCGCTGGTCGAGGTCTCGGTCCAACTGGCCCGCACGCGGATCGGCATGGGCGAAGCGATCGGCTTGCAGGTTGGCGACGTGATCACCACCCAGAACGACGTCCACGACGCGTTGGTCGTAGCCGTCGGCGGCTACTCCAAGTTCCACGCCTCCCCCGGCTCGCTGAAAGGCCACAAGGCGATCCGCATCCTCGACTCGATCGAGAAGCCGGCGGCAGGGGAGATGTAGTGGGTAGTGGGTAGTGGGTAGTGGGGAGTGGGGAGTGGGCGGGGGGCAACGCCCCGCGGGCAGAGGGCGGAGGCATCAATTGTTCGCCAGTCTTGAGGGTCGAAGTGCAACAATTGGCCGTGCCCGTGTTTGACGGATTTCTGTAAGGCGTTGCGTAATCACGATTTACGTCTGGGGTTTCGTAACGCCGACCTCCTGAAACGCAATTTTTCCCCGCCCCTTGCCCAACCGCCCGTCGCCCGGGCCGGTTCGGCGTCGCTCTAACTCGTTGTCGCGGCACGACTTGCGCGGCGAATCGCCCCCTTGACTTGCCCTGGCTGGTGGTATACATTCGTCCCGTCTCGTATTGTCGTAGAGTGTTTTCATTGTTGAGGTTACGGCAATGTTGCGCGCTTTTTCTGGATTTGGGGGTAACAAAGGGAAACAACTCCGAGACGGCAGCAACAAAACTCTGGTTCCGCCATGAAGAACCACGGATTACACGGACGTCACGGATAGAAGAATCAGAGCATGGCATGTCGCCGTTTCCCATCCGCGTTATC
>JABMRB010000020.1 GCA_013202865.1 Candidatus Nealsoniibacteriota bacterium
AGGTAGCGTAACTTCCCAAGAGACCACCGGCAGTTTTAACAATAGATGGGACATCCCCGATTCTTCAGCCACTCAAGAAGAAGGGATGAGCCGACATGGCATGGGCGTCCGTGCGCGACCTATCGGCCCCATCAAGCTTCACGCCCACACCCTGGAGGAAGCCGTTCACATCGACGAGTCGCCCGTCACCCTCACCATCTCAGGGCCCCGCCCCAACGGAGAACCTGCCGAGGCGCCAATTCACGTGCCGCAGCCGTTCACGTACCTGATGATGAAGCTCTTCGCCTTCCGCGATCGCAAGATGGACGAAAACAAGAACCCGGGCAGGCACCACGCACTCGATCTGTACTCGATCGTTGCCATGCAGGTCGAATCCGAGCACCAGGAGTCGCTCCGCTTGGGCAACCTGTACATCGGAGACAGTCACGTGGAGACGGCTCGCGAGATCATCCGGAGCGATCTTTCCGAGCCCACGAGTATCGGCGTTTAGCGGGTTGCACTGCGGCCCCGGCAGCGGGGGAATCGCCACAAAGTTGCGGTTCTTTCGGGGATCGATTAGAATCGAGCCGGCGGAGGGTTTTGTCCGCGTGCTCCTGTCTCGTCCAAAAATCAACCATGGCCCAATGCAATGCCGATCTCTCGAAGAATGCCGTTGTCGCCCAGACGACGCTGCGCAATCGAAACGCTCGAACCGCGGCAGATGCTCGATGCGGGGCTCGTGATCAGCGAGTTCATGGCCGTCAATAATGCGACGCTGGCCGACGAGAACGGTGAGTTCTCCGATTGGATCGAAATCCATAATCCCACGACCGAGGCCGTCAACCTCGACGGCTGGTACTTGACCGACGACGAGGGCGATTTGAGCAAGTGGCAATTTCCCGCCCGCTCGCTCGGGCCGAACGAATATCTCGTGGCGTTCGCCTCAGACAAGGACCGGGCCGCCGCGCAAGGCGAACTCCATACCAACTTCAAGCTTTCCAGTGGCGGCGACTATCTGGCCCTGGTCGAACCGGACGGCACGACCGTGGCCCATGCCTACGCGCCCGAGTATCCCAACCAGACGGCCGACGTCTCCTACGGCCTGGGGCCCGTCGTGCCGACCGTCCTACTCGACGAGCAGGCGGACGTCGCCTTCCTGGTGCCGACTGCCGACGACGCAACTTTGGCAACGGCCTGGACCGCATCCGATTTCGACGACACGACCTGGTCCCAGTTCGATCGCGTCTCGTCCGTGCTGATCACCGAAGCAGCTACCGGCAGTCCGGACTTCGTCGAGATTCAGAACGTCTCCTCCGAGACGGTTACTACGACCGGTTGGGTCGTGGCCGTCAACGATGCCTCGGCCTTCAATATCAACGCGGTGGTGCCCACCACCTGGCAACTCGGCGCCTCCATGCCGGCCGGCGAAGTCCTTTACCGGACCAACGCGACGGACGACAACTACTGGGGCGAAACGTTTGTCTGGGTGACCCAGGGGCCCGGCTGGGTGATGATCGTCGACGACGCCGGAACCGTCCAGGACTTCGTCGTCTGGGGATACGGCTCGGCGAGTCTCGAATCGTTTCGCGTCGACGTCAACGGATCCACGATCACCTCGGCCGACATCTGGAAGGAAAACGCTGTTTCCGCGGGGGGCGGCCGGGACAACTCGTTGCAGCGCCATGGCACGGCCGACCACGATCACGCGTCGGATTGGGCCTTTGTCGACGACCAGTCCAAGGGCACGCCAAATGCAAATCTGGCGATCTCGATTCCCGGCACACCGAAGACGGGCGTCGGGTTCAGCCTCAGCGCGCCCGGCTTCGGCGACGCAATACAAACGGACGTGGCCGGCGAGATGCACGGGGTCAATGCGTCGCTGTGGACGCGGATCGAATTCAACGTGGACGATCCGAACTCGCTGGATACGCTGCTTCTGGGGATGAAATACGACGACGGCTTTGTTGCCTATCTCAACGGCATCGAGATAGCCCGTCGCAACGCACCGGGGGCCGAGGGCACGGTGCCGGCCTACAATGCCTCGGCCACTGCGACGCATCCCAACGAAGACGCCGTCACGTTTGAAGCGATCGACGTCACAACAGACCTTGCAGCGCTGCAAACCGGCACCAACGTTCTTTCCATCCACGGGCTGAATGCCTCGGCCTCGGACGACGATTTCCTGCTGTTACCTTGGCTCGAAGCAAGCATGATCGACCCCGATCCGCAGGTCGGCGTCATGGTCGAGCCGACGCCCCGCGAACAAAACTCGACGGTCATCTCCGCAACTCCGACGGTCTCGATTCCCGGGCGAACGTTTACCGGCTCGCTCGAAGTCGAAATCTCGGTCGCAACGCCCCGCACCACAATCCACTACACTGTCGACGGCAGCCGACCAACGGCGGCCTCGCCGATTTACGCCGGGCCCATTACTCTCGACACGACGGCCGAAATTCGCGCCCTGGCCGTTCAAGAGGGCTACGATCCGAGCAACGTGGTCGGAGAAGCCTACGTGCGTCTGGCGAGCGACGTCGTGGCTTTCGACTCGAACCTGCCGATCTTGATCGTGGATAGCTTCGGCGGCGCAACTGCCAACCGGAACACGATGGGTGACTTCCACCTGACCGTCTTCGAGCCAGACGCCGTTACCGGGCGGACGACGCTCACGGCCGAAGCCGAGTTGAGTGCGCGGCTGGGGCTGAAGATTCGCGGGTCCAGTTCGGCCGGGTTTCCGAAAAAGCAATATCGCGTCGAGGCGCGCGACCAGGACGATCAGGACGACGACGTTCGGCTCTTGGGAATGCCGAGCGAATCCGACTGGGTATTCGGTGCGCCCTACACCGACAAGGCGCTGATTCGCAACTCGCTGGCCTTCGATCTGGGGCGGGAAGTCGGCCTGGAGGCACCCGGCACACGCCACGTCGAGTTGTTCTACAACGAGAACGGCGGCGACTTGAGGGCGAGCGACTACATGGGTGTCTACTTCGTGGCGGAAGCGATCAAGATCGGCGACAACCGCCTCGATATCGCCGAACTCGTGCCCGAGGACGTCGCCGAGCCGGATATCACCGGTGGGTACTTGATCCGCTTCGACGGTGGCCGGGCAATCGCGGCCGACACGCTGGGTGGCTGGAATTCGCTCGAATTCGTCAACGCAGAGGATTACAACACGCAGCAGCGGCAGTGGATGAGCAGCTTCGTGACCGAATTCCACAACAACCTGCACGGCCCGAACTATGCCGATCCCGACACCGGCTATGCCCAATACATCGACGTTGCTTCGTTCGTCAACTTGATGGTCGTTAACGAATTGACACGCGACCAGGACGCCTACGTTCGCAGCAACTTCTTGTACAAGGACCGCGAAGGATTGCTGACGCAGGGCCCGCTCTGGGATTACAACCTGATCATGGGCACCGGTTGTTGCTTCAACAATAGAGACACCCACGGTTGGCAGTACGAGCACCCGTACAACCGGGGTCTTCAGCAGAATCGCGGCGACGACCCCGACTGGATCGTCCGGCTGATGAGCGACCCGGATTTCGCGATCCAATTCCGCGACCGTTGGTTCGAGTTGCGTCAGGGGCTACTCTCGCTCGACGCGTTGTACGACCGGATCCACGTCCACGCCGACCCGTTGGCCGAGGCGGCCGTGCGCAACTTCCAGAAATGGAACATTCTAGGTAGCAGCAATCCCGGTTTCCCCTCGCCGGTCACCTCCACGTGGCAGCAGCAGATCGAGTTTATCCTCGACCGCGATGCTCCGGGGCAATACACGGGTTGGCTGGCCGATCGGATCGCCTGGATCGACGGCCAGCTTCTCAGCCTGACGCCGCCCGTGTTTTCGCAGGCAGGCGGCGAGGTCGCGCCCGGCTTCGAACTGACCCTCGGCGCCGCTGCCGGGACGATCTACTACACCCTCGACGGCGCCGACCCGCGGGCGCCCGGCGGCGCCGTCAACCTCGACAGTGCCGTCGAGTACACCGGTGCGGTCGAACTGACCGATCCGGTGGTCGTGAAGGCCCGGGTGCTCTCCGGAGGAACGTGGTCGGCCGTCAATGAGGCGTTCTTCCTGGTCGGCGTGGCGGCTTCGGCCGAGAACCTTGTGATCTCCGAGATCAACTACAATCCGTATCCCCCAACAGCTGCAGAATTGGAGGTCGATTCGGACTGGACTGCCGAAGACTTCGAGTTTGTCGAGCTGCGCAACGTCGGCCCCCACACCGTGAAGCTCGACGAAGTGGCCTTCGTCGACGGAATTGACCACACTATTGAAGCTGGAAGCGTCACAACGCTGAACCATGGCGAACTGCTCGTGCTGGCGAGGAACCCGGCCGCGTACGCCGTTCGGTATCCGGATGCCCCGACCCCGACGGCCAGTTACCTGGGCAAGCTGAGCAACGGCGGCGAGGAGATCGAACTGCACGACTTCCAGGGCGGCCGCATCTTGCGATTCGAGTACGACGACAGCGGCGCGTGGCCTGGCCGGGCCGACGGCAAGGGGGCCTCGCTGGAACTGATCGAGCCCGATTCCGTCCCCGCGGCCGAACCGGCCCGAAGCGAGTACCTCGACGACGCCGACCATTGGCAATCAAGTGTCGCCTACGGCGGCACCCCCG
>JABMRB010001163.1 GCA_013202865.1 Candidatus Nealsoniibacteriota bacterium
CATCCTTGGCTCTCCCGATGGGCTTGATGAAGTTTTCGATCACCAACCATCGCGGAGAGCCGCTTTCTTGCATAGAGCAATCTAGTTGATCAAAGCCTGAATTCGCCTAAAGGGCAGTTCTATCAAACCCCGAAGGGGTTTCAACAACATAGCCCGGGGTCGCGGAGCGCACCCCGGGAACGGAATGCTCCACGCGACCGGCAAACCCCGAAGGGGTTTTACTCTCATGTGGTGTCGCCGGGGAGAACACGTATCCGTAAAACCCCTTCGGGGTTTCGTGCTATGATCGATCTACTTCCCCGGGGTGCGCTCCGCGACCCCGGGCTATGTTGGATAACCGCTTCGCGGTACAGGACTTTGGAACGTCTCCTCAATCGTCAAGATCAACCACCATCATCAGGCTGATTGTCCTGCGGTCGTCGCTGCTACGCGGCCTTCCGCCTCCGCCGCCAGACACACACCAGCAGACCAATCGTGCTGCGTACGGGCAAGATGACGCTACTACGCCAGCTTTGGACGGCGGTTGACGTAGTCGGCTACGTTGGTAGACTGCCGGGAACTACCAGCTACGGTCAGTAGTGGTGGTCGATCCCGGTGCTTGTTCTCGCCGTTGTTTTGCCGCTACTCATGCAGTGGGTGGAGATGATCCGGGCCGTGTTGCAGTGGGTTGTGTCGGGGAAATGATTGCCGGAATTACGGTGTCGGCTTCACCGTTCAGTACCAGACCTCGCTGGAAAGAAGTTGCGGCGAGGAAACTTATGGGAGGTCACGACCATGAACATGCTGCGTTTTTGCTTGTATCACGTGGTTGCGTTGTCTGCGATCCTTGGCGTGGCGGTGCCGGCCGGCGGTATGGACGTCGCGGTCTCGCAGAACACCGAGAAACTTTCGCCGTACCAGGTCTTCGAGCTGACTCTTCAGCACGACGGCAAATACGACGACCCGACCTGGGACGTGTCGATCGACGTGAAGTTTCGCTCGCCCGGCGGCAAACGGATCGCCGTGGGCGGGTTCTTTTACGGATCGTCCAAACCGCAGAAGCCGATCGTCAAAGAGACCGGCGGGCGCGGCGGATCGACTGCCGTTTGGCCGTGCGACCCGGCCGATCTGTGGAAGGCTCGATACGCACCCAGTGAACTCGGCCGCTGGACGTTCGAGTGGGTCCTGCGCAACCCCAGTGGCGACCGGGCGACCGGCACCGGGCGGTTCGAGGTGGTGCCCGGCCGCAACCATCGAAAGGGCTTTGTGCGGATCCATCCGGACAACCCATTCCGGTTGGTCTTCGACGACGGCAGTGCCTACTTCCCGATCGGTTTCCAGGACGGCATCTTCGACAACAATCATAACGGTTCGGTAATGGACAGCCGGACGGTCGAGGGGCCGTTTCGGCTCGACCCTGAAGGCCGTCGGCCCGTGCCGCCACCCGGCGCGATGTTCGCCCGGGGGCCGGGGATGGGGCCGATCAACGGCGACGTCGATTTCCGCCGCCATGCCGACGCCGGGTTCAACCTCTGGCGGTTCTCGCCCAATAATTTCTCGATCAAGGTCTTTGCCGAAGCGAACAACGCCAACCAGGCCACGCTCGATCGCGTCCGCTGGGAGCAGGCGATCATGGTCGACGAAATGCTGCAAATGGCCCGGAAGTACAAGCTCCGCAACTTCTACGGCATCTTCGGTTACACGCCCGTCAGCAACGACCGGCCCGGCGACGCGGAGGCCATGGCCCGGGTGAAGCGGATCGTCAAGTACAGCGTCGACCGCTGGGGGGCCTACGTCGATTTCTGGGAGTTTCTCAACGAACAGAAGGCCGAGACCGGCTGGTACGAGGTCGTGATCCCCTATCTGAAATCGATCGATCCGTACGGGCATCCGATCACCACAAGCTGGGAGCGCCCCGAGCTTGACGGCATCGACGTCAACGCCCCGCACTGGTACGGCAACGAGCCCGAGCTAACCTCCGCCCGGGCGACGGCCGATCGGGCGAAGCAGACCAAGCGGTTCGGTAAGCCGGTCGTCTACGGCGAGCAGGGCAACTACCGGGGAGGCGAGGACCAGTCGGCCCGGGGCGTCGGCGGCGTCTGGGACCCCGGCTCGGCACGCCGGATGCGGGTGCGGAACTGGACGGCCATGTTCAACGAAATCGCGTTTATCTTCTGGGAGACGTCCTACGCCAAGGACGGCCACGTCCGCAATATCTGGATCGGACCGGAGGAACGCCAATACATCCGTGCCATGCAGGACTTCGCCGACCGGCTCGATCGCGACGTGCGAATGGTCGAGGTGTCGCCCAGCGGAACGCAGGCCGGCGAAGTGCAGTGCTATGGGCTACGTTCGCGGCAGTGTGCGGCCGTCTATCTGCACCATCATGCGTGCGACCAGTGCAAGCAGGCCGGCCACCGCTGGGATCACAACCGCGGCGAGGTGAAAGGTCTGCAAGTGACGGTCGACGTACCCAAGGCCGGCAAGGCGTACTGGTACCGTCCGATCGACGGCGACGTTCTGGCCGTGACCGACGCACCGGCAGGCCGGCAGACGTTCACGGCTCCGCCGTTCGAGATCGATCTGGCCCTGCTGATCACCGATGGTCCTCCGCCCGACCGCGACGGCGACGGCCGGCCGAACCACCTCGACCCGGACGACGACAACGACGGTCACGGCGACAAAGAAGATGCCTGGCCGTTGGAACCGGCCGAATGGGCCGACGCCGACGGCGACCGGATCGGCGACAACACCGACGCCGACGTCGACGCCGACGGCACGGCCGACGACCGCAACGGCAACGGCACGCCGGACAACGAAGAGACCGACCCGGACGGCGACGGCGTACCGACCGCCGGCACGTTACCGTGGGACGCTTTCCCCCGCGACCCGACCGAGTACCGCGACACCGACGGCGACGGCACCGGTGACCGCGCCGACGCGGACGATGACAACGATGGCCACAGTGACACCGAAGAGACCCTTGCCGGCACCGACCCGCTCGATCCGGTCAGTTTCCCGTAGGTCAGGGCTCGCCCTGACAGCCAAACCCCGAAGGGGTTCTAACAACAGAGCCCGGGGTCGCGCAGCGCACCCCGGGTTGCGTGACCCACGAAGCGCCGCAAACCCCTTCGGGGTTTGCCGGGTATTTGGCGGCCGGTCGCCCAGCCGCACCGCAGGCCAACGCGGGTGATCTTGGCCCCGTCCGTCACTAACCCGGCCGCTTGCGGGTTAGCATCTCTTTCGCCGCAAAGCCGGGGAATAATATCGGCCTTCATGGGCTCTATCGTATTGAAGGCGTTTTATACGAACTCTGTGGCCGGAGCCCATTATGGCACGAAAGGTTGGCTGCATCTCGGTCGGCGTCGTCTTGGCGGGAATCGTCTGGCTCTTCTTTCCTGAGAAGGTCTACCACGGCAAGACGATCTCGCAATGGGCCGAGCAGCTCCACGGAGGAGACCGCGAGTCGCAGCAAGAGGCGGCCGACGTGCTTTCGACAATCGGCGTCGACGCGATCCCCGCGCTGCTCGAAGCCGCGGCTGCGGACGACACGGCCACGCGATGTATGGCCATCAAGGCGCTCGGACCACCGATGGAATCCTGTGAGTTTACTGCCAGTGGCATGAACTGCGTGACCGGCATTGTTCCGGGCAAGGGGCGGGCGCTCGACACGCTAGGCCGGGTGTTTCGCGAGGCCAAGACGTGGCTTGAGCACGAAGACGTCGACACGCGCCACGCCGCAGTAAGGCTCCTCGTCGGCCGGTCGTGGGGCGGGGAGAGCACTTGCTCCGACGGCCACTCGGAAGCGATCGATCGCGCCTGCACCGCGGCGGGCGAGTTCCTGGCGACGGAGGACGCGGACGTTCAGGCCGCGATGTTGGAGGTTCTTGGGGCGAGCTCTCGGCGCGCGGCAGTACTGCCGATTTTGACGCTCTTGGCTGATGAAGACCGCCGGATCCGCCGGCAGGCCGCGCTGGCACTCGCTCGTGTGATTGCAGCAGCCGGCGTACCGCCCAACGCCGACAACCGGATCGCCCCGGCCGTCCCCGCAATCGTCGGACTGTTGGACGAGCGGTCTCCTCCCGATGCGGCGTCCGATGCCACGTCTGCCGCAAGGGCGCTGGCAAGGATCGGCAGCGAGTCGTCCGTACGAGAACTGATCAGACGTTTTAGCCATCCAGATGTCACGATTCGCGACGCGATTCGTACCGAGTTCTGGCGGGTCTTGGCGGCAAGAGCGGACGGCGCCGAGATCGTCCGGCGGCACGTTGACGACCTGGCCGCCGTGATTCGAGCCCACCATGGCCCGCGCGACGCATGGACCGTGGACATCCTGCTGATGGCAGGCGCTGAGGGGGCTGCCGCAGTGACGGCGTTGCTGAAAGCGGACGACGACGCCCTGCGTCGCGGCGTCCTGCGGTGTCTCTACCTGCGAGGAATGCCGCGTTTCGTCTCTCACGCGGGTCCCGAGGGAATCGCCCTGATCAAACAAGCCTTGCAGGAAGAGGAGCGACCGCTGCGGTACGAGCTGCTGAAGTGCCTGGCGCTCGGCAACAGCGAACGGTGTGAGCCGTTCCTCGACGAGTTTGTCGAGGCCGTCCTCGACAGTGGATCAGAGTTCCGCAGCGCCGGACATCAAGGCCTGCGACGGATTGGACCGAAAGGGGCCGAAGCCGCACTGCCGCGGTTGCTCGACGCGTTGCACGGCTCCAACAGCGCAAAATGCCGCGCCATCGAAGGGCTCGGCCACCTCGGACCCGTCGCGGCTCCCGCCGTCCCGCAGCTCGTGCCGCTCCTTGAAGACGACGACTGGCGCGTCCGGTCCGCCGCGGCGACCACGCTGGGCTGGCTACAAGAGCCCGCCCTGGACGCTCGCGATCCGCTGGAAGACATGAAGGAGAATGACCCCCATCCCGAGGTGAGGGAGGCCGCTGACCTTGCCTTCAAGCGAATCGACTTGCATGCCAAGTCCTTGCAGCATCGCGAACGTCGCACTCGGCAGATTCCCGTTCGGGCAAACCACCGGAAGTCGAAAGCGAATTGAAGGATCGGGCGAACGTGGCGTTTGGCTGGGGTCGAGCGCAGCGAGCCCGTCGTCCGTCCCGATGCTCCGCCTCGGCGAAGCGGATCTTGGGGTGTCGTAACGGGTGATGCTGGCTCGGCGATTCCGGAGGCAAAGCCTTCAGGAAGTGGCTCCCCAGGCAGAGCCTGGGAACCAGAATGAACGCAGACCATCAACGTACATCACCGGCGAGGCGCCGGTGCCATTACCCACCATCCACTATCCACTACTCTCCCCCTACGTCCAAAAGTCCCGGTCCAGCATGCGGTAGTTGATTGCTTCGTTTAGATGCATTGGTTCGATCGTTTCGCTGGTGTCGAGGTCGGCGATGGTGCGGGCGACGCGGAGGATCTTGTCGTGGGCGCGGGCGGAGAGGCCTAACTCGGTCATTGAGGCCCGTAGTAGCGTGTTGCCCTCTTTGTCGAGACGGCAGAACTGACGCGTCTGGCGGTGCGTCATGTCGGCGTTGTGGCGGGTGACCGTGCCCGTGAATCGGGCGGCTTGAACTCGCCGGGCCGTGGTCACATAGTCGCGCATCTCGGCGCTGCTGGTGCCTGGGGCGCCGCCGGAAAGCTCCTGGAACGGGACGGCCGGGACCTCGATGTGGATGTCGATCCGGTCGAGTAGAGGGCCGCTGATCTTGCTCATGTACCTTTCAATTTGCGGCGGCGTGCAATGACAGCTTCGTACCGAGTCGCCCCGGTAACCGCATGGACACGGGTTCAGTGCGGCGATCAACATGAAGTTCGCCGGGAACGTCGTGCTGCTCAGCGCCCGGGAGATCGTCACGGTGCCGTCTTCCAACGGTTGGCGGAGGACTTCGAGCGTTTGACGGTTGAACTCGGGCAGTTCGTCGAGGAAGAGCACGCCGTTGTGGGCCAGGCTGATCTCGCCCGGGCCGGGGATCGAACCGCCGCCGACCAGGCCCGCGTTGCTGATTGTGTGGTGCGGCGGGCGGTACGGGCGAACGGCCAATAACGGCTGGCCCGGCTTCAATCGGCCGACCGCACTGTAGATCCGCGTGGTCTCGATCGATTCGTCGGACGTCAGGTCGGGCAGGACCGTCGGCACGCGCTTGGCCAGCATCGTCTTGCCGGAGCCGGGCGGGCCGACCATCAGGATGTTGTGCCCGCCGGCCGCCGAGACGGTCATCGCCCGTTTGGCCATCTCCTGGCCGCGGACGTCGGAGAAGTCGTCGGTGTAGGTCGAAAGTTCGCGGAACAGATCGTCCAGCCGCGAGGGCGTGGGTTCGATCTCGATATCGCCAGAGAGAAACGCCACGGCCTGGGCCAGACTGTTCACGGCGATCACGTCGACGCCCTCGACGACGGCCGCCTCGGCCGCGGAACCGGACGGCACGAGCATCCCGCGCAAGCCCTTCTGCTCGGCCGCGGCCATAGCCATCGACAGGGCACCCTTGGTCGGGCGTATGGTGCCGTCCAGGGCCAGTTCGCCGACCACGGCGTAGTCGGCCAGTTTGTCCGACTCGATCTGTCCGCTGCCGGCCAGGACCCCCAGCGCGATCGGCAGATCGAACGAGGCGGCGTCTTTGGGCAGGTCGGCCGGGGCGCGACAATCACCCGGTAAGTAGGGTAGAACCAGTGCGGGAAGCACTGAGACGGACCTACGAAACGGAGGAAGTGTGGGCCCTGCGGTAACGCGGCGGTCTCCGGCGGTTCGGTCCGGACAAAATCCGCTGGAAAAGACGCCCCCCCCACTAGAGGCAATCCCATTCGATCTCCTTGGGAATTGTGGCCCCAATCCTACATTGCCTTGGTATACTATAAGCTGTCGTATCCTGAACGTGAGGCAGCGTCTTTCAGCATCCCGAACCGACCGTCCAAGGTGACTTGTCACCTGTGGCGGTGATTTTCTGGGGATGCTGCATCGACTCCTACTTGGAGTTGATTTCCCGATGTGTTTTCGTGCGTTGATAGTTGGCAGTTTTCCTTTCTTGGAGAATGAACGATGTTTAGATTGACAAGTTTTCTGGCGGTTGTGGTGGTGCTGGTTGGTGTGGGGCGGGTTTGCGGGGGCACTTTTACCATTCTTGATGTGCCTGGGATAATGGGAGGCGCACATGGCATCGATGGAAACAATATCGTTGGGTGGTACCACGATGTGTCAATAGGCGCAGGGCGAGGTTTTCTTTACGACGGTACGACTTACACTACCATCCACGTACCGGGTGCAACACTTTCGACCGCAACAGGAATAGAAGGAGACAACATCGTTGGTGAGTACGATGATGGTTCTAACAGGCTAGGTTTTCTTTTTGACGGTACGACTTACACTACTCTCAGCCCACCAGGGGCATCTTACACATTCGCAAATAAGATAGACGGAGACAACATCACTGGTATGTACACCGACCATAGCGGCTATACGCGAGGTTATCTTTACGACGGTACGACTTATACTCCTCTCGCTGTGCCTGGGGCAGAAACTACAATGGCACAGGGTATCGATGGAAACAACATCGTTGGTTACTATCGTAGCAACAACATTTTCCACGGTTTTCTTTACGATGGTACGACTTACACTACTCTCGATGTGCCTGGGGCAATTGCCACTTACCCATACGACGTAGACGGAGACAATATCGTTGGCTCCTACACCGACGGTGGCGCTTTGCGAGGTTTTCTTTACGATGGTACGACCTACACTACCATCCTCGTACCTGGGACAGATTCTACATCCGCGTTTGGCATTGATGGCAACAATATCGTTGGGTCGTACACCGACGGTGGCGCTTTTCTTTACGTCATCCCCGAACCCTCCACCCTCATCCTATTGACCATGGGTGCGGTTGGTCTGCTGGCGTATGGCTGGCGGCGGAGGAAAACGGCGTAGCGGGGCACCTGTGCAACCCACCATCAGTGACAGCCACTTGATAATTCAACGATCTTCTCCCATTTATCCTTAAACGTGGCAACGCGAGCAGGCTTCAAGTTCAGGCCTTTCCA
>JABMRB010001164.1 GCA_013202865.1 Candidatus Nealsoniibacteriota bacterium
AATGACAAAGCACGAATGACGAAGTCTGGTCGGAAACGTTTTTTTTCGTGATTCGTCATTCGTGCTTCGTCATTCTCCTATAGCGTCACCCCCGCAATTCCCGTAAAATACGCGAATTGGGGGGAGTTTGTTCCGTCGATCTGAGATCCCATGTCGTACCGCTCGATCAAACGTGTCTTGGGCGAAACCAGCCTGGAGCGGAAGTGCCGATTCCTCTTCGGCGGCTGTCTGCTGCTGTTGATTTTGGGCAGCTTCCGCTTCTACGGCCACGAGACCGAGAAGATCGTCTACAAGCAGAACAAAACGAAGGGGCGATTGTTGGTCGACCCTACCCTGCTAATGCTGCACTGGGGGTACCTGGAGACAAACGAGTTGTCCAAGCGGCTGGTCGATGACGTGATCGACAAATTGCGCAAAGAGCAGTACGGATGCAACTTCATCACGTCGGACAAGACGGGTGCCCTGCTGAAGAAGAAGTACCTCTACCTGCCGCCAACCCAAGACGGCACGGAAGAAGCCCCCCCGAGCGATGAGACGGCTGCCGAGAACACGGGGATGCCGCAAGTCAAGTTGACCGAAGAGGATCGGGCGGTCCTGGAGAACTATCTAACGGCCAATCCGCAGCAACCGCTCGAACCGATGGAACGGTACTCGGCCGACCAGAAGCAGTATCACTACTACCAGCCCGTCTACGCGGACGCCGCCGTTTGCGTCACCTGCCACGGTGGGCCGCGTGGAGAGGCTCCGCTGGGCTGCCCGCAGGTCTTGGGGGGTGGCGAGATAACGGCCGGCGGCACGCTCCTGAAGGAAGGCGACTTGATGGCCGTCATCGAAGTCATCATCCCCAACGGGCCGACACAGGAGGATCTGAGTTGGAACCAAGCGATCCTGTGGACCTTGGCCATCGCGACATTCTTCGTGGCGATGGTTGCTTCCTACGTGATCGTTCGCTACGTGATCGTCAAACCGTTGCGGCATTTGCGCGAAGTCAGCGACGCGATCAGCCACGGCAACATCGCCTTGCGGGCCGACATCCACACCGGCGACGAGTTCGAGTCGCTGGCCGTGGCCTTCAACCGCATGCTGCGCCACCTGGTAGCCGCCCAGGACGAACTTCGCAAGGTCAACACCGACCTGGACGGCAAGGTCGACGAACTGGCCCAGGTCAACATGCGGTTGTACGAAATGAACACCATCAAGAGCGACTTCCTGGCCACCATGAGCCACGAATTGCGCACACCGTTGAATAGCATCCTCGGTTTCAGCGACGTGCTCGGCTCGATCGACTCGCTCGACGAGAAACAGCGACGCTACGTGCAGAACATCCGAAACTCGGGACGGATGTTGCTGGAGATGATCAACGAGATCCTCGACCTGGCTAAGATCGAAAGCGGCAAGATGGTCGTCCGGCTTACCGATTTCGGCATCGAACAGGTCGTCTCGGCCCAGTGCGACATGGCCAAGCCGTTGACCGAAAAGAAGAACATCGACCTGGAAGGCAACGTCTCACCCGGGCTTGCACCGATGCACCAGGACCAGACGCGCGTGCAGCAGGTGCTCAATAATCTGCTCTCCAACGCGATCAAGTTTACGCCCGAGGGTGGACGGATCACCGTGACCGCGCGGCGCGACGACGAGAGTTTTCTGCTGATGCAGGTGGCCGACACGGGCGTGGGGATCGCGGTCGAAGACCAGCAGACGGTGTTCGAGAAGTTCCGCCAGGGCCGCTCCACCCTGGCCGACGGCGACGCGATGACGCGAGAATACTCCGGGTCGGGGCTGGGGCTCTCGATCGCCAAGGAACTGTGCAAGTTGCTCGGCGGCGAAATCTCGGTTCATAGCGAGCTGGGCAAGGGGAGCACCTTCTCCGTTCGGTTGCCGTGGAAGCTCGAAGAGCAACCGCGGCTCGACTCGGCGCTGGCCGACGGTTTCGACGAATTCAGCCGCCCGCGGTTGGAACACGTTAGAGATCGCAACCTGCAACTACCCGCCCCCCAATCGGAAACGACCGAATAGATGACCAACATCGCCAACGATTCTACCTCCGAAGTCGTTCTGTTCACCGACGGCGCGTGCAGCGGCAATCCGGGCCCCGGTGGCTGGGCGTTTGTGCTGCGTCACCCGACCTCCGGCAAGGAAATCGAGCGATCCGGGGGCGAACGCGAGACGACCAACAACCGCATGGAGATGCTTGCCGTGATCCGCGGCCTGGAGGTGCTCAAGCGGCCCACGGCGGTCGAGTTGGTTTCCGACAGCACCTACGTCGGCAAGGGGCTGAGCGAGTGGATGCCCAAGTGGAAGGCCAACGGCTGGCGTCGTCGCGTCGGCAAGGGATTCGCCGAAGTCAAGAACGTGGACCTCTGGCAGCAGCTCGACGAGTTGCTCACGGAGCACCGCGTGGAGTTCACCCACGTCCGGGGCCACGCCGGCCATCCCGAAAACGAACGCTGCGACACACTGGCCGTGGCAGCGTATCAGAAGTATTTGGGGTGAGAGTTTCGTGAATCAAGTCGCGTTACTTGTTCTGCAAGACATCCATGGCGATTCCCGAATCTCCCTGCTGCTTCATCCACCGCTGAAGTTCCGTGCGTAACCGTAGTTTTGCCTCGGCGTATTTCGGGTCCGCTGCCAGGTTGTTCAGCTCCCAGGGATCTTCGTCAACGAGGTAAAGTTCCTCGGCCGGGCGATGGTGATACTTCTCCATCAGCCGCTTCGCTGTAGCGTCGCCCTGTTCGGCCGCATGCTTCATGTCGGCCCACCAGGCGAGGTCCCATCTTTTGGCGGCGGCGGGATTCATGAGGTGCTTCTCGTGATACGACTCCTCGTGCCTGAGGTTGATGAGGTAATGGAACCGGTCATCCCGGATCGAACGAATCGGATAAGGATTGCCCTCGGGAACGTTGTTGTGCAGGCCGTACACGTATCGGCGATGTTGGTCGGATTGGCCCGTCAGCACGGGCAGAAAGCTGGTGCCGTCGAGTTTCAAGGGCGCGGGGTCGCCTCCGGCCGCGGCGATCAGGGTCGGGACCACGTCGGCCATCTGGACCAATGCGTCGGTCGTGGCTCCGGGCTTGATACGGCCGGGCCAGCGCGCGACCAGGGCCGTGTGAATCCCGATATCCCAGTTGGTCCATTTGCCGAAACCAAAGTCCCAGCCCTGTTCGGAAGAGAACATCACCAGGGTGTTTTTCAACTGTCCCGATTCTTCCAGCATATCGAGTATCTCACCGACTTCACGATCCAGGTCCGCGACTTCCGCAAGGTAGCGAGCGAACGTCTCCCGCGTCGGAGGATTATCGTGAATAACCGGCGGCATTTCGATCGCGTCACGGTCGATTTTCGACACGTCGCCGTTTCTCCAAGGCGGATGACCGTTTTGCGAGCAAAGAAACAGGCAGAACGGTTGCTCGGGATCGCGCGCCATGTACTGGGCGACTTTTTCGTCGGCCAGCTTCCCGGCAATTACGTCGAAGGGAAACACTTCTTTCGGTTTGACGTGCGTCTTTCCGGCAATGCCGACGCGGTAGTTCAGTTCGCGCAGATAGTGGCACACGCTCCGTGTCCCGTCCTTGGCAGGTGTGTGATTGTGTGCCACGCCGTTGCGGACGGGGTAGAGACCCGTGTAGAGTTCGCTACGGAACGGGACGCACATCGACATCGCGCAGTAAGCCCGGTTGAACCGCATCCCCTCGCGAGCCAACCGGTCGATGGCGGGCGTCTTCACATTCTTGCCGCCGTAACAGCCGAGGTCGTTGTACGTGACGTCATCGCCAAGAATGAAGAGGAAATTGGGCTTCTTCGCTTCAGCCGCAGGGGCCGGTGGCAACCAGGTGAGAAGACACAAGATGATGGCAATGGCCGCTATGCAGAGGCGTTGGAATCTCATCAGGCGTATCTCCCGGGTGTAGACGGTGACGTTCTTCGCCGAGCATAACCCAAAACACGAGCCGTTGCAATAATCGCAACCGTTCTCTTCGTGCCGCAAAATCGGCACAATCGGGTTCTTTTCACAAGAACCTGATTCTACCCGCTGCGATTTGCCGATGAAACTCCCAGGGTGTGCGCTCGCGACGCGCACCGAATTGGCGTTTTTCGCAGAGGCGGCCCAGTGCATATTCAACCGTTGTTGCTCACTTCGCTGAGTGGTCGGCCCGGAGTCTATTCCGGGTTCGATGTCTATGGCCGCGCGAGTGAGCGTGTTGCCGGTGATCGGCCGGTCGAGGGCAAGGAAGCTGCCGCACACGGGTCGCGAATCGATCAGGCCGACACGGTCGAAATCTCTCGCGAGGCGGAAAGCCAGCTCATCGGGCAACTCACCGAGGAGCAAGAGCGGCAGGTCCAGCAGCTCAAGGTCCGCGACCGTGAGGTCCGCGCCCACGAACAGGCCCATCTGGCCGCGGCCGGGCCCTACTCGCGTGGAGGGGCAAGCTTCGACTATCAGTCGGGACCCGACGGGCAGCGCTACGCCGTCGGCGGTGAGGTCAGTATCGACAGTTCTCCGGTGCCCGACGATCCCGAGGCCACGATTCGCAAGGCCCAGGTGATCCGCGCCGCCGCGATGGCGCCCGCCAGCCCTTCGGCCCAAGACCGCCAGGTGGCAGCCACCGCCGCCAAAATGGAGGTCCGAGCCCAAAAGGAACTCCGGCGGAAGCAAGTCGAAGAGCAAGAGGAAGCGGGCGAAACCGCCGGGGCGAACGACCCCGAGACGTTCTCTGTCACTGATGCCGACGACCGCGACGAAGCGGAGCAGTTGGTCGGCACTCTGTTCGACGCGCTGGCGTAACGCTAGAATGCGGGAGCCCGAAGACGGGGACTGGCTCCGTCGAGGACCGGTATGGCAGTGGTGAGTCGCGTAGCCGACGACTTCCACCTGTTCGTCCCGCACCGGTGGAAGCGAGCCTTGCATCTGACGCTCAAGGCCCATGATATCGAGCGACTGCCGACCCGGTTAGATAGGATGTAGATCATGAAGACGACTCTATTGGGCGTGGCGGGGGTTTGGCTGTGCAGCGCTCTGGCGTGGGCCGGCCAACCGCAGGATACCGGCAAGACCTACCTGCAATGGACGCACGCGGAAGCGGCGAATCAACTACCGCCCGTGCCCGACGGATCCGACGGCCAGGCGACCTCGCTGGGTGTGGCCGGTCCGTTTGCCGGTGTTCATAACGATGCACTGATCGTCGCCGGCGGCGCGAACTTCCCCGACGGGCTGCCTTGGGTTCCTATCCCCGGCGATCCGGCGGGCAACACGCCGTCGAAGATCTACTACGACACTGTGTTTGTTCTCACGAAAACCGAAAACGCTGCTCCCGTTTGGACTGCCGCGGAGACCAAGCTGCCTCACGCCTTGGGTTACGGCGTATCGATCCCAACGCCCAAGGGCGTGATCTGCATCGGCGGCGAATGGAAAACGCACACGAAGGATGCCCAGGGTAAGACCGAGACCGAATCGCACAAGTCGGACATGGTCTTCATGCTGGCATGGGACGTTGATGCGGGGACGGTGCCGCCGGCAGCGAGGGACGCCGTTGCGATAAGGCAGCGCTACGTCGACGGATCGGATCACGCCGAGCAGTTCCATGGCTTTCCGCCGTTGCCCGCGGCGACCACCATGGCGGGCGGCGCGATCGTCGATCACAAGATATGCGTCTGCGGCGGGGCCACGCCCGACGGCGCGACCAACGCGGTGTGGATGCTGGACCTCGACGGCGCAAAGATCACCAAAGACAACAAGGGCGACGTGATACCTTGGGTGTGGCAGGCCCGGCCGCCGATCCCCGGCCCGGCGCGGATCCTGCCGGTCGTCGCGGCGCAAAGCGACGGCTCAACCACCAACGTCTATCTGTTCTCCGGGCGGGTTCCCGGCGTTGCGGACGACTTGGCCATCCTCACCGACGCTTACGCCTTCGATCCCGGCAAGGAGACCTGGAAGCAACTGCGCGACGTCGGCAAGTGTACCGCGCAGGATAAGCCGTGCTGCGTGATGGCAGGCAGCGCCGTCGCGTCGGGGAAATACAACATCCTGGTTTTCGGCGGCGCCCGCGGGGATGTGTTCTTGCAGATCCTCCGGCTTGAATTGCAACTCAAGGCCGATCAGGCCGCGGGCAACACCGACGAAGCGGCGAAAACTCTCGCGGCGTTGGATCGGATTCGCGGCGAACAACACCAAGGGTTTTCGCGCGACGTGCTGACGTACCATACCGTCACCGACACGTGGGCCAAGCTGAAGAATCCGATTCCCGCCGCGGTCGAAAAGATCGACGGCCGGACTCGCGCCAAGGGTGGGCCGGTGACTACCGCCGCCGTGCGGTGGGGCAAGGACGTCGTCCTGGTGTCGGGCGAGATCCGCCCGGGCGTGCGCAGCGGCCAGATGCTGCTGGCCCGGCCGATCTCGCACGGCTCGTTCGGCGGACTGAACTACACGGTGCTGGCGATATACCTGCTGGCTCTGGTGATTATGGGGCTCTACTTTTCCAGGCGGATGCACTCGACGGATGATTTCTTCAAGGCCGGCAACCGTATCCCCTGGTGGGCCGCCGGCATCAGCATCTTCGGCACGCAGCTCTCGGCGCTGACCTTCATGGCGATCCCCGCCAAGACGTTCGCCACCGACTGGCGTTACTTCTGGGGCAATATGACGATTGTCGCGATCGCCCCGTTCATCATCTTTCTGTTCTTGCCGTTCTACCGCCGGCTGAACGTCACGACCGCGTACGAATATCTCGAAATGCGTTTCAACCTGCCGGTTCGGCTGATCGGCAGCGTGATGTTCATGCTGTTCCAGTTCGGCCGGATCGGGATCGTGTTGTTCCTGCCGTCGATCGCCCTGAACGTGGTCACCGGCATCGACATCAATCTGTGTATCGTCATCATGGGCGTGCTGTGCGTCCTTTACACGGTGATGGGCGGCATGGAGGCGGTGATCTGGACCGACGTGATGCAGGTCGTCGTACTGATGGGCGGCGCGCTGTTGTGCCTGGTGTTGATCCCCATGCAGATCGAAGGCGGATGGAACGGCACGATCGAGCTGGCCGACGCCGCCGGCAAGTTCCGGCTGCTCGACTTCCGTTGGGACTGGCAAGACGCGACCTTCTTCACCATCGTCGCCAGCGGATTCGGGTTGCAGTTGATCAGCTACGGCACCGACCAGACCGTCATCCAACGCTACCTCACGACCAAAGACGAACTTGGTGCCCGCCGGGCGATCTGGACCAACGCGGTCTTGACGATTCCCGCATCGTTGCTGTTCTTCGGCATCGGCTCGATGCTTTACGCGTTCTACTGTTCGCACCCGCAGGCCATGGACCCCACGCTAGCCAACGAAAGCGCCATCTTCCCGCTGTTCATCGTCACGCAAATGCCGGTGGGGATCGCGGGGTTGATGGTCGCCGCGATCTTTGCCGCGGCCATGAGTTCGCTCGATTCGTCGATGAACTCAGTTTCCGCCGCCTTCACCACCGACTTCTACCAGCGCTTCGGCAAGAACATCAGCCAGACCAGAGCCCTGACTGTCGCGCGGCTTGTTACCGTGCTGATCGGCGTACTGGGCACGGGCTTTGCGCTCTGGATGGCCGCCCAGCCGAATATCAAGTCGCTGTGGGATGAGTTCAGCAAGTACATCGGTCTGTTTGGCGGCGGGCTCGGCGGGCTGTTCCTGCTGGCTATCTTCACCACGCGCACCAACGGCACCGGGGCGCTGGTCGGGATCATCGGGTCCGGCATCCTGCAGTTCTTCATCAAGCAATACGTCCCGCTGCATCCATGGGCTTACAGCGTGACCGGCATCGTCAGTTGCTTTGTGATCGGGTACCTCGCCAGCGCCGTCGTCGGCACACGCGGTCGCGACCTGTCGGGCCTGACACTTTTCACGTTGCAACGAGGCGACTCGCAGGAGGGATTAGGGATTAGGGATTAGGGATTAGGGATTAGGGATTAG